>VBKE01000378.1 GCA_005879605.1 Deltaproteobacteria bacterium | reverse complement strand
TCATGTCGCTCAGGAAGGCCAGGGCGCAATTCCCGACCGCCATGCCGAACGCCTGGGCCGCTCCGATACCGCGATCATTCTGATGCGCAAGATTTGGCTGCGCGAGCTGCGCGCGCTCGCCGAGGGACGACCGCTAAAAAAATGGAGTTGTCCTGAGGGACTCTTCGCTACAAGCGGAGTGTGAGAGTGCGCCGTATACGTTCTACTTTCATTTGGGTGTGCCGAAAAACTCGGGTCATCCCAATCTGGCGAAGCTTTTCGTGGGATTCATTGCCTCCTGAGAGGGCCAAGCGATGCTTGATTAGCACGAGTTCCGCTCGTCGCCCTTGGTCGAAGGGTCGCGGATGGCAAAATATCTTCGCGATACCGACACCACGCTTCAGGACCCCAAAGAGCTTTTCAATTTCTACTTGAAGGGCGGTGGATTCAAGCTCAACGAGGAATTGGCCACGTTGCTAAAGCAATGATCTGTCACTTCACGACATGGGCAGGATGAATCGACTGATGCAAACCGCCAACGACACACTTGCTCTGAAATCAAGGCCGTGGCACATCGATCCCTCCAAGCTTTTGCTCTTAGGCATCGCGGGGATCGCGGCGTTGGCCATCGTCGGACTCTTGACGATGATCGTGTGGATGAGCCTCAGGACCGGAGTTCCCGGGCAGCTCTCCTCGTACAATCTCAACAACTACACTTTGTTGCTCACCGATCCTTACAGTTATCGCGTGATGATGACAACGTTGGGATTCGCCGGCGTGACCATTGCCGTCTCGGTGCCGTTGGGATTTGTCTTTGCATGGTTCATCGAACGCACCGACTTGCCGCACAAGGCTCTCGCCATGAGCCTGCTGGGCAGTGGCATCCTTTTTCCGACATTTTTGAAGGCCATGGGCTGGGTATTTCTCCTGCACCCCCGCATCGGCATCATCAATACTTTTTTAATGCGGCTCTTCGACTTGAAAAACGCTCCTCTAAACATCGCGACGTTACCGGGCATCGGGTTTGTCGAAGGGTTGACGTTGACCCCGCTCGCGTGCGTGATGATCGCTGCGGCTTTGCGCGGCATGAATCCCGCCCTCGTCGAAGCCGCGAGCATCCATGGGGTGAGCAAATTTAAAACTCTGCTGCGGGTCGAGCTGCCGCTCATATGGCCGGCTTTGATATCCGCCGTCATTTGGATGCTCACCGTCGCCATCGCCGCCTTCGACGTGCCGGGCGTGATCGGCATGGCGAACAACATATTTACTTTCAGCACCGCGGTTTATTTTATGATCAACCCCAACGAGGGTCTGCCGCGCTACGGATTGAGCGGGGCGTACGGGACGATTATGGTCGGTGTTTCGTTGATCCTAATGATTCCGTATTTTATGGCGTTGAAGCAAAGCCACCGCTACCAGATCATCTCGGGAAAATCTTATCAGTCGCGGCCGATGGAACTGGGGCGTTGGTGGATTCTGGGCTGGGGGCTTCTGGGCCTTTATCTTCTGCTTGCCTTTGTGTTGCCGCTCCTGGCGATGTTTTGGGTGTCGCTCCTCCCCTATGTCCAACTGCCGTCGCGGCAGGCCCTTGCCGCTGCGTCCTTCGAGCGCTACTCGGCCATTGCCTTCGACGCCGCGCTGCTACGCGCGGCTTGGAATACGCTGCTGCTCATGGCCATCGTGCCGACGCTTATCATCGTTATCAGCGCCGCGATCTCATGGATCGTCACTCGCTCGCGCATGCGGGGAAGGGTTTTCTTAGATGCGGTAGCCTTTCTGCCTCACCCGGTGCCCCATCTGCTTTTTGCTCTGGCCACTGCTTATCTGGCGTTGCTCGTCTCCGACATCGTTCCCGTCTACGGCACGATCTTCGTGCTGATGGCAGTGTACGTTGTTTGCTGGATTAGCTTCGGCACAAGGGTCCTCAACAACAGCATGATCCAGGTGCATCGCGAGCTGGAGGAAGCCGCGCAGGTCGGCGGCGTCTCCACGTTTCGCATCCTTTGGAAAGTGATTTTGCCGTTGATCCGCCCCGGCGTTGTCTACGTGTGGATTTGGACTTCCCTCTCGGCTTATCGGGAACTGACCATGGCGGTTGTCCTGGCGTCGCCGAAAAGTCAGGTGCTTTCCACTTATATCTGGGGCCAGTGGCACGGCGGCGGGCTGGGTGATGCGGCGGCCATCGCCGTAACCATGATGGTAATTATGTCGCCGCTGGTGGCGAGCTTCTGGATCTTTGCGCGGCGCCAGCAGCATGTCGCCACTTCGGTATCGTAGTGTCGTGTCTCGGAAATGCATTCAACGATGGCAGCAGCTACAGTAGCAATCAAATCCCCCTCTGTCCCCCTTTTTCAAAGGGGGGAACTTCTCTGTAAATCTCCAACCCCTCTTTGGAAAAGAGGGGAAGGGGAGATTTTTGTGTCGAATGCAGGGCGACTCATGCAGCGAATTTTTGCGACAGGATCGTAGGTCGGCAGTGATCAACATCCATTCACTCAGCAAAGCGTTTAAAACCGGCGCGGACAGGGTCCAAGCCGTGGATGGCGTCGACTTACAGGTCGAGGAGAAGGAATTTTTTGTTCTCCTGGGCCTCAGCGGCTCCGGCAAAACGACGCTCCTCAGGTGCGTTGCCGGTCTGGAAAAACCGGAAGCCGGGGAGATCCGCTTGGGCGAGCAAATTGTCAGCTCAGCCGAGCGGGGCATCTTTGTTCCTCCCGAGGACCGGGCGCTGGGCATGGTGTTTCAGTCCTATGCGGTTTGGCCGCATATGACGGTGTTCGACAACGTCGCTTTTCCTCTCGTCAACGGCAAGAGAAAGTTGCCTCGAGCCAAGGTGCGCGAGCGAGTCAAGAGCGCTCTCGAATTGGTCCAGCTTTCGGGTCTCGCGGATCGGCCGGTGCCTTTTTTGAGCGGCGGCCAACAACAAAGAGTCGCTCTCGCCCGGGCGCTGGCCGTAGAGCCTAAAGTGCTGCTGATGGACGAGCCCCTGAGCAACTTAGACGCCCGGCTGAGGGAGGAAGTTCGGGATGAGATCAGGAACTTAGCCAAAAAACTCGGCATCACGGTTCTCTACGTGACCCACGATCAAGTCGAGGCCATGGCCCTGGCCGACCGCATCGCGGTCATGAGTGGAGGAAAGGTTTTGGCTCGATGAACGAGTTCGAAGGCGCGGTACAAAATGACGGCTGTATCAACAGCGCTCTCGGAGCGCTGCGTTGCGCCATCCCGAACGGCGTTGTCGGAGAAGTCATTGTCGCGATCCGACCTGAAGACGTTTCTCTTTCGCGGGAGCCCAGTGGCTGCGCCAA
Organism: Deltaproteobacteria bacterium; assembly: GCA_005879605.1. Taxonomy (GTDB): domain Bacteria; phylum Desulfobacterota; class Binatia; order UBA9968; family UBA9968; genus DP-1. The sequence goes on along the minus strand of VBKE01000378.1, from coordinate 2,997 downwards.
CGAGTTTTCCGCTCAACTCGTCTCTCGGCTCTTTCTCGGCGACATCACGCTCTATCACCTGTCCGCCACCGGAAACAAGCTGCGAGGTAAGACGGCCGGTACCGACCGGCAGTTGGAACCAGGCAGCTCCATTTATGTGCGGCTTCCTGCCGAGAAACTCAAGATTTTTCCTAAGTAAAAAACGAGTCGGACAACGGCGAGGAGCAGCTACGAAAGCTAAATTGACACTAAACCTATCTCTTGTTACAGCGCCAAAGGCGAGACTTAACATTTGAAAGCAGTTCGCATACACGAACACGGTGGAGTCGACAAACTCCGCTATGAAGAAGCAGAGAACCCGCGGATATCCTCCCCAAACGAAGTCATTGTCAAGCTCAGAGCAGCGTCGGTCAACCACATTGATATCTGGGTCCGGCTCGGCGCCACGGGCATCGCGATTCCGATGCCGCACATTTTAGGAGGGGACGGCGCGGGAGTGATTTTTGAAGTGGGCGGGGAAGTAAGCAACGTCAGACCCGGCGACGCGGTCTGCCTTTACCTATTCAGCGGCTGCGGCCAGTGCGAGTTTTGTCTCAGCCATCGGGATTTTATGTGTGTTTATGTACGAGCTTTGGGAGAAAGGTTGGATGGGACCTATGCTGAATATGTGAGACTCCCGGCGGAAAACTGTTTCCCCATACCTGCGGGGATGTCCTTTGCTGAAGCGGCGGCTTTTCCCCTGGTTTTTGTTACCGTCTGGAGAATGCTCATCACCAATGCTCGACTCAAACCTGGAGAAACTATCCTCATCATAGGCATTGGCGGTGGAGTTGCCGGCGCCGCGCTGCAAGTGGCGAAGAAAATTGGCGCCAATGTAATTGTCACTTCCGGCAGTGATGAAAAACTGGAACTGGCAAAAAAATATGGCGCCGCACATACGATCAATCACCGCGAGAAGGATTTTGCGCAGGAAGTGAGAGCATTGACAGGAAACCGCGGTGTCGACGTCGTTCTCGATTGCGTGGCCGGCGAAGTATGGCAAAAAAGTCTAGCGGCTTTAGCAAGAGGCGGACGCCTGGTTACCTGCGGCGCGACGGCAGGCGGCAGTCCTGAAACCGACCTCACGCCGATCTTTACGAAGCATTTACAAATTTTCGGCTCGACACTGGGTAGCCGGGATGAATTCCGCCACTTGCTAAGCTTTATGGCCGTCGCGGAAATCAAACCGATTATTGATCAGGTATTTCCTCTGTCAGAGGCCGCCGCCGCTCAGCGACGCATCGAAGAAGCCAAGCAGTTCGGGAAGATTGTCCTGCAGATTTCTGATTAAAGGTGACAGCGCTTCAAGACTGTTTTAGCAATCCTCGGTGATGTAACGCCTCCGCGCATGCTTGCAAATGGCCGATTTGATCGCGCGCGGCGAAGCGCAGGATGACGGTGCTCGCTCCGGCCTGAACATAGGCTTCGATCCGATCGATCACTTCGTTCCATGAGCCGGTAACGCATAGCATCGTTTTCGCTACCGCTTCGTAGGGGCGATTGTAATACTGCGCGAGAAACATGTGCCCTTCCGATACCGCTTCATTTCCACCGGCGGCTAATGTGAAGTAAAGCCCGGGTTCTATCGACGCCGCATCACGGCCCGCCTCAGCGGCATAGGCCCGGATCTTGTCCCAGCATTCTCTATAAATCTCCGGGCTGGTAATGTTGTTCAACCAACCGTCGCCTAGGCGGCCGACTCGACGCAGACCGGGCTCGACGTTGTTCGATGCGAGCCAAATCCGCGCGCCGCCGGGCTGGATCGGTTTGGGCTCTAACGTGACATGCTCGAAGCGAGTGAACATTCCGGCATGCGAGACATCATTTTCCCGCCAGAGCCTCCGCATGACTTGCACAAGCTCTTCGCTCATATTGATTCGTGCGCCCGCCGCAAGGCCTAAGATTTCGAACTCGTGCTCTTGGGTGGGTTCCTTCGCTCGCCCGTAACCGATCCCGAGATCGATGCGACCGCAGGTCAGCCAATCGAGGCTGGCGAGTTGGTGAGCGAGTAGAATCGGGTGTCTGAGCGCTGCCAAAAAAACCGACGTGCCCAACCGTACTCGGCGCGTGCGCGCGCCCACGGCGGCAAGAGTTGTCAGCGCTTCCACGCGGGGCCGCGCGGTAAGGCTGTCGCCGACCCAGACGGAATCGAAGCCCAACGCTTCGGCGCGTTCGGCTAATTGAAAAATAATCGACGGGTCAGAGCGCCCCGACATGACGGCTTCTCGCGTGGGGAGCAGGATACCAAACTTGACTTGCGCATTGTTTTGCACGAAGTCCTCTGTTTAGTTTTGTTGTTTTTCTTCGACGGACCCTCGGATCAGGCGCGCCACATCATATTCCATCACGGTCTCGCCGCGCTGGTTTTTTACCCAGTGACGATAGCGAACGATCCCGCCGCCGCGAGCAGGGACCGGCTTGGTGTCTAAAACTTCAATGTCGACCTGAATCGTGTCGTTCACTTTGACGGGACCGCAGAGTTTCATGCGGTCGATGCCCACGAAGGCCAAGCCCGTGCCGTGAATGATGCCGGTTTGAACCGTCAGTCCCTCGGCCATTCCAAAGGTCAGGCTTCCTGGCGCGATGCGCTCACCGTAAAGACTTTCATTGCGAATATACTCCATGTCTAAGAACAGCGGCTCGGTAAGACCCACGAGAGCGACAAACTGCATAATGTCGTGCTCTGTGATCGTGCGCCGCCCAGTCGCAAAGCGGTCGCCCGCGTGAAAACCTTCGAACGTGATGCCTTTGTGCATTCTTACTCCCTGGCAATCACTCTATAAACAAAGAGCTGATTCCATCCTGACACACTCCAAATGTATTATACCCTCGCCCGTTCGACGGAGAGAGAACGCCACCCTTACCTCGTCCTTTCCCTCCAAAGAGACTGTGTCGCAATGTCATCCTGATTAGGCGATAGCCGAAGGATCTCGTCTTCGTAAGTGACTAAAATGCGAGATGCTTCGCTCCGCTCAGCAT
>VBKE01000377.1 GCA_005879605.1 Deltaproteobacteria bacterium | reverse complement strand
GGTCAGAGCCCGCGCCCTGGCGGCTTACCTTCTCGTGTTTCAGGGCGGCATGGCCGTTGGAAGCATCCTTTGGGGTGCGCTCGCTACTCGAATGGGGGTCAGAGCGGCTCTGTTGGTTGCGGTCTTCGGCTTAATAGCGGGGTTGATGCTTATCACTCGTTATCGGCTAGCCGAAGGGGAGAAGATCGATCTAACACCCTCACTACATTGGCCCGAGCCCAAGATGATCGTAAGATTGCAACCCGAAACCGGACCTGTTCTCGTAGATGTCGAATATTTCATCGAATCGGAGCGTGCGCAGGACTTTACCAAGGCGATGGACGACGTGCGGCGAGAACGCCTCCGAGATGGCGCCATGCGGTGGGGGCTGTTCACTGATTCCGCCAATCCAAACCGGTTTGTCGAGACATTTCTCCTGGAATCCTGGGTAGAGCATATGCGGCAGCACGAACGAGTCACTAAGTCTGACCGCATGGCGGAAGAACTCGCTCGGGCTTTCACATCGGCACCGGGACTCCAAAGACCGTTCACTTAATTCATGCAAAGTACTGAGGGAGCTATTCCTTTCTAAAGGATCTGAATCATCGGCTCACCCAGAAAGAGGACGATAACCGCCAGCGGTGGCCCAAAAACGTGCCGGCGTAGTCACACTTGGCGACGATTCGATTTCGGTGTGTTAAAAGATTTTCTTAGGAAAGACGAGCTGTCTCAGTCGGCCGCCCTACTCTCGCGTTCGTGACTTCTTGAGCGAGTCCGTATTCTTTTATCTTTTGATAGAGCGTGCTCTTTGCGATGCCCAGCTTTTCGGCCGCCTCAGTAAGGTTACCGCGGCATGCGTAAATTGTTGTCTTGACCGCGTCACGTTCAGCGCCCTCCAATTTTGTAAGGACAGGTTCTGAGCCTGGATTTGTCGACTGGCCGGCGCCGATCGAGGATAGGAACTCCTGCGGAAGGTCTGCCATCGTGACGGTGTTTCTTCTGCCCATCAAAACCACGAGGCTTTCGACGAGGTTACGCAGCTCTCTAACATTGCCTGGCCAACTGTATTCTGCGAAGGCCGCCAAGACGTCCGGCTCGAATTCTTTCATAGGCCTGTCATGACGTTCGGCCACACGACTGTTAAAGTGCTCCACCAAGCAGGGAATGTCCGCTTTTCGTTCACGCAGTGGCGGGATCCGCAATAATCCGACTGAGACACGATAGAACAGGTCCAACCGGAATCGGCCGGCTGTCGTCTCGGTTCGCAGATCCTTATTAGTTGCCGCAATCAGCCTGAAGTCCACCTGGCGCGGTTTGTTGTCACCCAGTGGATATATTTTGCCTTCCTCCAGCACGCGTAGCAGATAGGGTTGCATATCTAGCGGTATCTCTCCGATTTCATCCAGGAAAAGTGTTCCTTTGTTAGCCGCCGCGATGCGCCCGACCATGCCAGAACGCCGTGCGCCGCTGAACGCCCCTTCAACGTAGCCGAAAAGTTCGCTCGCTAAGAGGTCTCGGGGCATGCCGCCGCAGTTGAGCGGAATAAACGGCCCTTGACCATGGCGGCCGCTCTTATGGATCACTTCTGCGAACACCTCTTTTCCGACTCCAGTTTCTCCCAGTAAAAGGGTTGGCAAGTCCGCTTCAGCCAATTCTCGTGCCTTCTCTACCACACGCGCGAGGGACGGGCTTGCCCAAAGAATCTGCTCAAACCAATCGCGCGATTCATTCCCGGTCTTGGATAGGATTACGGCTGGGGAAGCGAAGCGTGTTTGATTTGAACGGCCGCCGGGAGATGGCAATATAAGAGCAGTCCCAATTTTCTCTCCTCCCTCAGTGATCGGTTCCAGCCATTCGGGACGAAGCCACTCCGGCAGTTTCATTTTAGCCGTCTTAGGCAATTCCTCACTGAGCGCATTTATACGAGTGTTCGGTTTGAGATCGACTGCAACCCCTATATTTGCAAGCGAACGGTTGGCACGAGCATCGGATCTGACGAGATTTCCTTTACGATCGAAAAGAATCAATCCTTCCAGGGCGGGATTTGAAAAGCGTTTCAAGGCCGCTTCGAAAAGGCGGCAGCGTTGTTTCGTATTGCGCGTGGCCAGTCGCTCCTCGATGGAACGGGCAAGTGTCATTGCTAGGCCCAACCAGTAGGGGTTAAAAGCTTTCGCCAAACCTGAAATATCGAGGCCGCCGAGGATTTCGCCGTTAAAAGGATCGCGGATGATAGTCGCTGAGCAGCTCCACACTTTGATTCCGGCGCAGAAATGCTCGGCGCCATGCACTTGAACCGGTTCTCCCGCAGCTAGCGCGGTGCCGATTGCGTTGGTTCCGATAGACTGCTCCTGCCAATCCCCGCCAGGAATAAGCCCGACCTCCAGCGCCGCTTCCAATGTCGCCGGGTCACCGTCCGCTTTTAGAATATGCCCAGTGGGATCCGAAAGGATCAGGATGCTGCTTGTTTGTGACAAGAGGTCCCGAACAGGCTCGGTGAACGGCGCGCTTGCTTCAATCAGTTCGCGGTGTTGTTCAGCGAGGTGATGGCAAGCGTCAGGGGTAAGCAACTCTGGCGTGTGGGAGAGCGTGGGGTTTACATCCGAGAACCGGCAACGATCCCAGGAGCGGACAATCAAATCGCAAAGCGGCGCAGGAGAAAATTCCTTGCCTGAAAGCAAGTTTTCCCAGGCTTCCATTGTCAGTCGTTCGTCGTATGATCTATGTGGTCCTTGGATCGTGCGTAGTGGTTCCATAGTGCCGCTACCCCGAGACGAGGCTTTTTCTGGTTGGAAGTCTAGCGGCTAAAAAATGGCCCACCGACGACCGGCGCACGCAGGCTCCCGAGTGAGAACATGAAGCAATACTATTCTCTTATTTCTCTAGCCTAAGGTTGTCAATCCACTTTAAAGAAGAACGTTCGGATTTCAGACGATGAGCGACTGAACCATCCGAATATCGAACGCTCGCGGCGACTCAAGCGACTTTCCCCTCGCCCTTTGTGGTGAATTTATCAATGTTTTCACGCGCATGCCCGATCTCTAACAGAACGGCACTGGGGTTGCTTGATCTGCCATATAGGGTTGGAACCAGAAAGTCACAAGAAGGTAAACCATGAAACATCGGTGAAAGAAGTCCGCGGCAAGGTTAGCACTTGCAAATTGGCTTAACAGCAGAGAGGAGAAGGATATGGATTTTATTCATACATATTCTGGGGCCGAAGTAGATGAGATTCCATCCTCTGAGCTGCAGGTGATCGATGCAAAAGAAAGGTTGCCAAGGAAACCCTCACCGCTTCGCCTTATTCCAACTGAACACAACTTCGAGGAGATCATCGGAGAAAGTCCGGCTCTGAAGCGTACGCTAAAACAAGTCGAAATCGTGGCTCCTACGGATTCCACCGTTCTGCTTTTAGGAGAAACGGGTACGGGCAAGGAGCTAATTGCCCGCGCGATCCACAATCTGAGTTTCCGCCGCGAACGGACTTTGGTGAAAGTAAACTGCGCGGCCATACCGACAGGCCTGCTTGAAAGCGAGCTGTTCGGTCACGAAAAAGGCGCGTTCACCGGCGCCATCGCACAGCGCATCGGCCGCTTCGAGCTGGCGAACCGCGGCACGATATTCCTCGACGAGATCGGGGAGATTCCCATCGAGCTGCAGCCCAAGCTGTTGCGTGTGCTCCAGGAGCGAGAATTCGAGCGGCTGGGAAGCACACGGACTATTCACACCGATGCCCGCCTGATCGCAGCCACCAATCGCGAACTTCATAACATGGTTGAGCAGCGGAAATTTCGC
>VBKE01000376.1 GCA_005879605.1 Deltaproteobacteria bacterium | reverse complement strand
GTTTACCTTTCTCTGGGTTGCTTTCATAATCTGGCCGACGAGAAAACCGAATACTTTCTCATTGCCTCCACGGTATTCCGCGACCTGTTTAGGATAAGCCGTCAAGACTCGTTCAATCGCCTTTTCGATGCTTGCCGAGTCCGAAACCTGTTCGAGTCCTTTCTCTTTAACAATTTCCTGCGGCGGCCGCCCGCTCGCGAGCATTTCTTCGAAGAGGGACTTGGCCATTTTTCCGCTGATAACTCCCTGGTCGATTAGCCGTACAAGAGCAGCGAGGTTACCGGGTGATACTGGCCAATTGTTAATGTAAAGTTGTTCGTCGAGCTTCCGGTCTTTCAACGCCCGAAAGAGATCTCCCATAACCCAGTTGCCGATCGCCTTGGCGTTCGAATGAACTTTCAGAGCGGCATCAAAATAATCGGCCACGTCTTTTCGACTCGCCAGCAGCTCGGCGTCGTAGGTCGGCAGACCGTACTGAGACATGAACCGAGCCTTCCGCGTGTCAGGCAGCTCAGGCAGCGAGGTTTTGATTTCTTCGATCCAATCTTCGTCAATAACAATCGGTAATAGGTCGGGATCGGGAAAGTAACGATAGTCGTGGGCGAACTCTTTGGTGCGCATGGAACGAGTGATTTCTCGGCCCGGATCCCAAAGGCGCGTTTCCTGGATCAACTTTCCACCGTCGGAAAGCGTCTCGACGTGTCTCTGAATCTCGTATTCCAGAGCCTTTTCCACGGCCTTGAAAGAATTTAGATTTTTCAGCTCGGTCTTCGTGCCTAACGACGCGGTTCCCTCGGGTCGAACGGATATGTTCGCATCGCAGCGAAAGCTGCCTTCCTCCATGTTGCCGTCGCAAATTTCCAAGTACCGAAGAATGGCCCTCAAGGTTCTTAGATAACTACCCGCCTCCTCGGCGCTGCGAATGTCGGGCTCGCTCACGATTTCCAGCAAAGGCACGCCGGCGCGATTGAGATCCACCAGACTCGCGTCGGTACGAATATCGTGAATGTTTTTGCCGGCGTCTTCTTCCATGTGGATGCGAGTTAAACGGATTCGCTTGGAACCGCCGTTAGCTGCGATGTCTATGTATCCGTTGATGCAGATAGGAAGTTCGTATTGGCTGATCTGATATCCTTTGGGTAGATCAGGATAGAAATAATTTTTTCTCGCCAGGCGGCTGGAGCGGGCGATTTGGCAATGGGTTGCCAGCCCGGCGCGAATGGCAAACTCGACCACCTTTTTGTTCAAGACGGGTAAAACGCCGGGAAAGCCGCCGCAAACCGGACAGGTATTGTGGTTCGGCGCTTGACCGAACTTTGTCGAACAGCCGCAGAAAATCTTCGACTCAGTTAGCAGCTGGGCGTGAACTTCCAGCCCAATGACGCTCTCGTACTTCATTGCCATTTACAATTGGGGTTTTCTTTTGTGCCAGTCCGTGGATTGCTCATAGGAATAAGCGACACCAAGAATCGTGGATTCAGCAAAATGCTTCCCGATCATTTGCATGCCAATGGGCAGCCCGTCAGAATCGAACCCGCAGGGCAGCGAGAGCGCCGGCAGCCCCGCAAGATTGATAGAGATGGTGTAAATGTCCGACAAATACATTTGCAATGGATCTTGGGTTTTTTCTCCGATCTTAAAAGCCGTGGTTGGCGCCGTGGGGGTGATGATGGCGTCAACACGCTGAAACGCCTCCTCGAAGTCTTTCTTGATCAGGGCGCGCACTCGCTGGGCTTTGAGATAGTAAGCATCATAGTAACCGGCAGAAAGCACGTAGGTGCCGAGCATGATGCGACGTTTGACCTCCGGGCCGAACCCTTCTTGACGGCTGAGCATGTAGGTTTCCGTGAGGTCTTTACCGCGAGCGCGATATCCGTAACGCATGCCGTCGTAGCGCGCTAGATTCGAGCTCGCCTCGGCCGTTGCGACAATGTAATAGACAGCAATGGCATACTCGGTGTGCGGCAGAGAAATCTCTTCGATCACGGCGCCGTTTTGTTCGAGTAGGCGCACGGCTTGGCGGAGTGCCTGTTCAACTTCGGGCTGCATGCCCGATACAAAGTATTCTTTAGGAATGCCCAGTCGAAGCCCTTTGATATCGCCCGTTAACCCTTCGGAGTAGGGAGGCACAGGACGATTTACCGAAGTCGAGTCGGCAGGGTCGTGGCCGGCGATGGCTTCGAGCATCAGCGCGCAGTCCCTGACGTCTTTAGTCATCGGCCCCACTTGATCCATGGATGATGCGAACGCAATGATGCCGTATCGACTGACCCGGCCGTAGGTGGGCTTGAGGCCGACGATGCCGCAGCAGCCGGCGGGTTGGCGAATCGAACCGCCGGTGTCGGTGCCCAAGGCGGCGATGCATTGGTCGGCGGCTACCGCGGCAGCTGATCCGCCCGATGAGCCGCCCGGAACTCGATCGGCCCTCCACGGATTGCGCGTCGGAAAAAAAGCCGAGTTTTCCGCCGACGAACCCATAGCAAATTCATCGAGATTGGTCTTACCGGTGATGACGGCGCCGGCAATGCGAATCTTACTGATGGCCGTACAGTCATAGGGCGGAATAAAGTCACCGAGGATCTTTGATGCGCAGGTGGTTCGGATGCCTAGCGTGAGGAAATTGTCTTTGATGGCGAGAGGAATTCCCAGGAGAGGGTGAGAATTCTGATCTTGTTTGAGACGCTCGTCGGCTGCCTTTGCCTGCTCCAACGCGCTGTCACGGCACAGCGTAATATACGAATGGACTTTGTCGTCGGTTGCGGCTATGCGGTCGAAAACTGCCGCAGTGAGCTCCTTCGATGAGAGCTCGCGCTGACG
>VBKE01000011.1 GCA_005879605.1 Deltaproteobacteria bacterium | reverse complement strand
AGGTAGAGATTTTGAGTGCCGAAGGCATGAGAGTTTATGTCCGTCCGATCGGCATGGACAGACGCCAATAAACTTAGCTGCGACCATACATCATCCCAATATTTTCCAAACTATTTTTCCTCGATTACTCGTCGGCTAAGGCTGTCCCATTTTACAGTCACGGCCGTAGACTGTTGTTGGAGATTTTCCTACAGCTTGCCCATTTAAAAAACGCATTTGTAACAATTTGAGGAGTTTTCGAGAATAAATCTCGGCCACTTTGGTCTGGCACATTCTTTGGGTAAGCGCATTGAATAGATAAATAGATAATAGGAACCATTTAGAGAGGGGGCGATTTCAATGGCTCCGTTGAACCGTTTTCCACTAGCCTATCTATTCACCGCCGCGTTAGGCTTGGCCACCCTAACCGGCTGCGCTTTGGAGACACGACCTACCCTGGACGAAGTACGATCTGGGAGAGTCCGGGGGCAAGTCACCGAGGACACTGCCTTACAACCTGGGGAGATTCGCGCTGAGGTGATGGAGGTCGACCCGGCGAAGCAGGAGATTCGTGTACAGACCGATAACGGGGGCAGGCGTGTGTTGCTATATGACCGCACTGGCACGAGAGTCGTATATCACGGTTGGAGTTATGCGCCCGAGCAGCTGGAATCGGGCGATCTCATAGCTTTCCGGACCGGACCGCGGCGCAGCGATAATATCGAGACGATTCGTATTGAAACTCCTGTCCAAGCTCGAACCGGGCGCCTAGAAGCGCGGCGTGATCCGCTGCCACCAAGATCCGATGTCGTAGAAGGAACCGTCGAGAGAATTGAGTACGACACGGGCGTTTTCGACGTCCGACCGCGGACCGGCCGAACGGTTACGGTGTCGGTCCCTTACAATGCCAGGCCGGCCGATGTCGACAACTTCCGGCGTCTCCGTCGAGGCGATTACGTGAGAGTCGAAGGCCGGTTTACCAATCCCGATAATTTGCAACTGCAAGCTTTTTTGTCGCCGCGATGAAAACGTAATGAGCCATTTGTGTCTCGCTGACGCAATTACGCGATTCACGTTGCGTCAGCGGGCTGAGACCCGATTCGAAAAGGCGCGACGAAATGGCGGAAGAAATCGGCGCAAATCTGGAACAAACGGCTAATGCTCCAGCAGAATTACTGAGCGCGGAACCGAAACCCAGCGACGCGACTGCATTGTATACGCGGGACACAGCACTTCTACACGTATCCAGGAGAAGTAGTTTCCTAATGGAAGTTCTCCTTTGGGCCGTCTGGATTCCTGCGAGTTTGATATTACTCTTGTTCGTGCTGGAACACTTCATCCTTGCGGAAGCTTTGTTTTAGCGCTCAAGACAACAACTGGAGCCGCCGTTTGTCTCGTGAAGCCGGTGCTCTTTGTGCACCAGCCGTGGCCGGGGCGTAGTGCAGCCATCCGGCCGGCTAGGATTGACGCGATAGAACAAAAGGATGTCACTTATGAAAAGCTTAATATTGACAATGTCATTCACCTTCATGCTGATCTCCAATTCCTACATTGATGCAGCAGAATCCCAGGCCGACGCCGCAAAAGTGAGACCGGGTGATGCAGAGCAGGTAAGTAAGGACCCGCAAAAAGAGGAATACCAGAACAGCATTGACAAACAATTGGCCGAACTCCGCGAACGCCTGAGAACGCTCAAAGCTAAGGCCGAAAAGGCGGGAGAGAAGGCCAAGCTCAAGTTTCAGGAAGCCTCAAAAGAATTCGAGAGGCAGATGGCCACGGCGAAGCAAAATTTTGAGAAGATTAAGGCTGAAGGCGCGAAAACCTGGAATGAAGCCAGAGCCAAAATGGATGCGCTAATGAAAGAATTGGAGAGATCCTACGAGCGGCTGGCTGAGCGATGGAATAAATCGTCTGATGATAAATCGCCCGATAAAGGCTAATCCGTTTTAGACTCCGTACTGCATTCATTTCCAGCGCGTTGACAATCGTTCGTCCTCATCCACCTTCATCCCCTGTTTTGTCGTGGCTTCAAATTTCGCAAAGTATGTCCCTTGACCCGCGCACTAGACCGCGGATATGGTAGCTTTTCGTCCAACAGAAAGAGCTAAAGGGCCAAAGAGGGACGGCCATGGGAGAAGCCGCAAAAAACGGGTTTAACACCTCGCAAACCTTCTCTAACGGTGCCTACGACATCATAGCTTTGGCGGCGTCCGCCGGCGGATTGAGAGCACTGAGCGAAGTGCTGGCTGGACTGCCTCGAGAGTTTCCGGCGGCTATCGTCGTGGTGCAGCATCTTGATCGTAGGCATCGGAGCCTCATGGCAGACATTCTCAGCAGGCGAACGCCGCTGCATGTGAAAGAGGCCGAGGAGGGAGATCATTTGTCTCCAGGGACAGTTTACATCGCTCCGCCCAATCGGCACCTGCTGGTTAACCCGGACGGCACCCTCTCACTCTCGCAGTCGGAGTTGGTCCATTTTGTGCGTCCCTCGGCGGATCTATTGTTCGAGTCGGTGGCGGCAAGTTTTAAAGATCGAGCCATCGCCGTCGTCTTAACCGGCACGGGCAGTGATGGCTCGATGGGAGTCAAGGCGATTAAGAAAATGGACGGAACCGTGATCGTCCAGGACGAGAGGAGCGCGGAATTTTTCGGCATGCCCGGCGCCGCCATGCAAACCGGAAGCGCCGATTTTGTCCTGCCGTTGGAGGAGATCTCTTCGGCTCTTGTAACCTTGGTTCTGAAAGGTGACGTCGGATGAGCCCACCACCCAAAGAGGACGCGAAATTCGAGCATCTGCTCGAGTACCTGCGGCAGAGCCGTGGCTTCGATTTTACCGGTTATAAACGTCCCAGTCTGATGCGGCGAATGAGCAAGCGCATGCAGACGGTGCATGTCGATCGCTTCACGGATTACGTCGATTACCTCGAAGTCCATCCCGAAGAGTTTGCTGTTCTTTTCAACACTATTCTGATCAACGTCACGTCATTCTTTCGCGACCAGCCGGCCTGGGACTTTTTGGCTGGCTCCGTCGTCCCACGCATTATCCAGAATAAAGGCGCCGACGACTCCATACGGATCTGGAGCGCCGGCTGCGCCACCGGTGAAGAGGCCTACGCGATTGCCATGCTGATGGCGGAAGCGTTAGGGAAGGAGGAATTTCGCCAACGGGTCAAGATCTACGCCACGGACGTGGACGAAGACGCTCTCGCAACGGCGCGGCAGGCTGGTTATGGCGCCAAAGAGATCCAGCCGGTGCCGGAAGAATTTAGGCAGAAGTATTTTGACGCCGTCGGTAGCCGGTACGTGTTCAACTCGGACCTGCGCCGCTCGGTGATCTTCGGTCGGCACGATCTGGTGCAGGATGCTCCCATGTCGCGGCTGGATTTGCTCGTGTGCCGAAATACTCTGATGTACTTCAACGCGGAGACCCAGGGACGGATTCTCTCGCGTTTTCATTACGCGCTGAACGCCAACGGTTTCCTTTTTCTCGGCAAGGCGGAGGTGCTGCTCATTCAGTCTTCTTTGTTCACTCCGGTGGAGCTGAAGTGCCGCATCTTTTCCAAATCACCTCAAGTCACCATGCGCGACCGGCTGCTCGTCTTCGCCCAAACCGGCGCGGCGACGGAAGTTAATAATCACGTAAGCCGGCACGTGCGATTGCGCGACAGCGCTTTCGATATCGGACAGACGGCTCAACTCGTCGTTGATGCCAATGGCAATCTGGTACTGGCGAACCAGCAGGCCAGACAACTCTTTAGCGTCGACTCCAGAGACTTGGGGCGGCCGTTCCAGGACCTGGAGCTTTCCTACCGGCCGGTGGAACTGCGCTCGCTGATCGAACGGGCCAATGCCGAGCGCAAGGTCATCACAGCCGCCAATGTGGAACAGCGATTCAAGAACGGCGACCCCCGCTACCTCGACGTGGCGGTCACGCCGCTGCAAGATAATGGGGTCTCGATTGGTGTGTGTATCAGCTTCAATGACGTCACGCGGTACCAAAGCTTGGAGGAGGACATTCAGCGGGCCAAGCAAGACGCGGAGACAGTCAACGAAGAGTTACAGGCCGCCAACGAGGAATTGCAGTCCACCAACGAAGAGCTCGAAACCACCAATGAAGAGTTGCAGTCCACCAACGAAGAGCTCGAAACCACCAACGAAGAGCTGCAATCCACCAACGAAGAGCTCGAAACGATGAATGAAGAGCTGCAATCGACCAATGAGGAGCTCAATACGATTAACGAAGAGCTGCGCGAGAGGACGGATGAACTGAACCACTCGAACGCCTTTTTGAACTCGATCCTGTCCAGCCTGAGCGGCGGAGTGGTGGTGGTGGATTGCAATAACAACGTGCTGATCTGGAATTATATGGCCGAGGATCTTTGGGGTCTCAGAGCCGAGGAGATTAAGGGCCAGTCTTTGTTGAATCTTGATATCGGTTTGCCGGTGGGACAGTTGAGGGGACCCATTCGAGCTTGCTTATCCCAGGAGATCGATAAGCAGGAAATGATCCTAGATGCCGTCAACCGCCGCGGCAGGTCCATCAAATGCCGTGTCGCCATAACTCCCTTTAGAGGCCCGAAGGGAGAGCCGCAGGGCGCCATGTTGATGATGGAGGAGATGGGAATGTGAAGCAGGATTGCTTTCGAGCCAAAATTCTACTGGAAACCAAAAATCGCGATGATAGATGAAGGCTACCGCAGCAGCACGAATCCACCTCGCTCGCACCGGTACAACTTCCAGGGATCATCTCGTCCATGGAAGGAGCAATAAACGATGGAGCCCGGAGACAATCGCCTACATCAGCAACTGCAATCCGCGCGCGAGCGTCTCCAAGATCTCTATAGGCGCGCCGAAGCTTCACCCGCCCAACGAGAGTTGTTGGAAGAGGCGCTGGCAGAGCTTTCGATTTCACTGGAAGAGTTGCAGGTGTCCGTCGAGGAAATGCGCCAGTATAATGATGAATTAGCCGCGGCGCAGGAGGAAACGGCGGTTGAGCACCGGCGCTACCGCGAGCTGTTCGACTTCGCCCCCGCAGGCTATTTGGTTACCGATCCCTGGGGAAACATCCAAGATGCCAATCGGCAGGCGAAGGAGATCCTCGGAGTGTTTCAGGAGTATCTCGCCCACAAACCCATGATCACGTTTATCGCCGAAAGGGACCATAAGCGGTTTCGGGATCTGCTGGCGAAATTGCTTACGGATGATCTGAGCGGAGAGTGGGAGACGGAGATATTGCGAAGACGCAACGGCGGTGCTCCGTTTCCCGCGACTCTCAGTGTCTTTAGGGTTTGCGATCCGCAAGGCCGTTTGATCCGTCTGCTGTGGTTAGTCCGCAATATCACCGAACGTAAGAAGGCCGAGGATGTCGTTCAACAAAGCCTCCGGCGCGTTATTGCGCTGCGCGACATCAACGACGCCATTATGTCCACTCTGGATCTGCAACAGGTCTTGGATTTTTTGCTCGAGAAAATCGAACAATTCTTTCCCTATCCGATCGCGAGTACCGTCAGATTGTTCAACCGTGATAAAAGGCTTGAGTATTTGGCCTGTCGTAATATCAAAGATGAAGATTGGAAAAACTACCACCCGGGTTCGCCCGGCGCTCGGGGGCAGGAGGTGGTCCGAACTAAGGCACCGCTGGTCGTGCGTAACATTCAAACCGACTCCCGGATCATCAGGCGGCCTGACTTTTACCGCAGGAACAATCTGGTTTCCTATCTCGCGGTTCCGCTCATGACTAAAGGAGAAGTGCTGGGACTTTTGTGCGTTTACACGAAGGCGGAACATGAATTTAGCGATCAAGAGATTGCCTTTCTCTCCGGCGTCGGTAGTCAAGCGGCCTTGGCCATTTACAATTCTCGGCTTTACGAGCAGCTCAAAGAACAGTCGCTGGAGCTGCGGAAAGCGCACGATGAATTGGAACAACGGGTCGAAGAGCGGACCGCGGATTTGACGAAAGTCAACGATGATTTGCGCTTCGAGATCGCCGAGCGGCAGCGAGTCGAAGACGAGCTGCGGCGAAGCGAGGAACGATCTCGCAACTTGGCGAAGCAGCTCGAAGGCCAACTCATCATTTCGGACCGGCTCGTTACGCTCGGCGAGCTCGCGGCTTCGTTCGCGCACGAGTTCAACAACCCTCTGGCGATCATCCTGGGTTTGTCCCAAGAAATGCGTTTGGGGCTGGAGCGTTCCGATCCTCACTACGAGTCGATTACTGCTATCGAGCAAGAGGCGCTGCGCTGCCGCAAGATCGTGCTGGATCTTTTCGATTTCGTTCGTCCAAAGGAGGCTACGTTCACCCCGGTCGACGTCGGCGAAATTCTCCACAAGACCATTTCCTTGCTGTCGGTTCAATATAAGAAATCTAATATAAAAACGGTGGTCGATCTTGAGCCTGACCTGCCCCCGATTTTCGCTGATCCCCAACAGTTGCGACAGGTTTTGATCAATCTCTCTTTTAATGCCGCCGAGGCCATGGCAGACGGCGGCACCCTGGCCTTTCGGGCGGCGGCGAATCGAGTGGCGGCGAAAGATCATTCGGGCAACGATGAAGCACAGGTTGAATTGACAATTGCTATTTGCGATACCGGCCCGGGCATTGGTCCAGAGCTTCTGCCTGACATCTTTCGTCCTTTTTTTAGCACGAAAAAAGGCAAAGGCATGGGACTGGGACTTTCCATTTGTGAACGCATCATGAAGACCCACCGGGGCAGAATCAGTGTGGAGAGCAGGCCCGGCGAAGGCACTACCTTCTACCTTCATTTCCCCGTTCCGGAGGTGAAAGAGTAAATGGACCCGTCTCATGAACGCATTTTGGTCGTCGATGACGAAGCAAAGCTTCGGGGCTTATTCGAAAGGATCCTGCATAATGAGGGTTACGAAGTGCGATGTGCCTCTTCGGGCGATGAGGCGTTGAAGCTCCTCGAGACACAATGGTTCGACTTGGTGGTCACGGATCTGAAAATGCCGGGAATGGACGGGATGGAGCTTTTGGCGAAAGGGAAATTGGTGAGCCCGACCCTGCCGTTTATTGTCCTAACCGCTTTTGGAAAGGGCCGTTCGGCTGTGGCAGCAGTGAAGGAAGGAGCCTATGATTACTTAGTCAAGCCGTTCGATATCGAAGAGCTCAAACTCGTGATCAAGAAAGCCCTCGAGCTGCATCGGCTGACGCGCGAGGTGGAACGGCTGCGCAGTCAGCTGGAGCTGAACTTCGCCTTTCAGCCCATCATCGGTCAGAGCAAAGCGATGCGGGCGATTTTCCGTGTGGTCCGCATGGTGGCAAAGAGCAACGCCACGATTCTGATTCAAGGGGAGTCCGGCACGGGCAAGGAGCTCATAGCCAAGGCGCTGCACCATCACAGCCAACGGAGAAATCATCCCTTTGTCGCCGTCAATTGCGCCTCCCTGCCGGAGACCCTGCTTGAGAGCGAACTTTTCGGACATGTGCGCGGCGCTTTGACGGGTGCCATTCACAATAAAAAGGCCTCTTTGAGGAAGCTCATGAAGGAACGCTCCTGCTCGATGAGATTGGCGACACCAGCAAGACCTTTCAGTCCAAAGTGTTGAGAGCTCTCCAGGAGAACGAGATTCGACCCTTGGGCAGCAACCAGACGATCAAAATCGACGTTCGAGTCATCGTTGCAACCAATAAGGATCTTCAGAAAGAAGTGGACCGGAAGAATTTCCGTGACGACGACCTCTTCTACCGTCTTGATGTCGTACCGATCGTGCTTCCGCCATTGAGGCAGCGAAGAGAGGATATACCTTTGTTGGTCAACCACTTCATCAATAAACATACTAAGTTGAACGGGTTGGAACCGAAGCGGATCTCGCCGACCGCCCTAAGGCTTCTGATGGACCATCCCTGGCCGGGTAACGTCAGAGAGTTGGAAAACATTATCGCGCGCGCTGTGCTGATCAATCCTAGTCGTGAGATTGACCCCGACACGCTATTCCCCGCGCCTTTAGCGCAACGGGAAATTCCCGCATCCCTGCATCAGACCGTTAAGGGATTTAGCTGGACGACAGCTCTGCAAAATACGCAAGATTTGACGGACCTACTCTCAACGATGTTCGCTTAACGAAGCGGAACGTCGCGATCTTTCGCATCGATGCTGGCCTTGAATCGCGGCGTGATGGCACATCACCACGTCGCCGCGATGCAGACGATCGGTGCCGTAAGTGGCGAGCCCCCGTGCCTGCCCCGAAGAGGGCGACCAGAGGAGGTCGCCCCTACCTACGGCCGCAGTAAATGTGGATCTCGTGCAGCGCGCCGATCTCGAAGCGATCGTCCGGCCAGACGACCGTCGTCGAGCCGTACTCTTCGATCACTGCCGGCCCGGCCGCGCTGAAGCCCGGCTTCAGCGCGTCGCGGTTAAAAATTTGCGCGTCAACCCATCCGCCGGCGTTACCCATATAAATCCGGCGTGTTTGAGCGGGCTGCGCTTTTGCCGCCGCGCGCGGTAAGCGCGCAATGTCGGGCTGCTTGAGGCGCGCGAAGGCGGCAAGATGGAGCGCCTGGAATTCAGCCGGCGCTTTCGAGTCGGCGTGCCCATAGCGGCGTTGGTAATCCTGTTCGAACGCGGCGCGGATTGACGCAACGCCTTTTAATCCCGATACCGGGACCTTGATGTTGTGCCGCTGACCTCGATAACGCATCTCGGCATAATGCTCGAAGAAAACTTCGCTCATACCGAACTCCGCGGCTAACGCGGCGGTGGCGTCTTTTTCCATCGCGCCGAAGATTTCTGCCATCACCGGAACTGATTTGTCGTCCAATAGATCAACGAAAGTCTTGGACGTATCGATCCGCGCGTCGGCCAGCAGCATGCCGATGGCCGAGAAATTGCCGGGCTCCGGTGGGACCACAATGCGCGGAATAGAGAGCTCGTGCGCAAGCGCGCAAGCGTGGAGCGGCCCACCACCGCCATAGCTGAACAGCACGAAATCGCGCGGGTCCAGCCCATGCTCCACGGAGATGCGCCGCATCGCTCCCGCCATAATGACGATAGAGATAGAGATGATACCGTCGGCCATCTGGATCGTGCCGCTCTCTCCGGCGTATCCCAGCGGCTCCGCGATACGCTGTTCGATGGCGCGCCTAGCCGCGTTCACGTTGAGCTTCATTTCGCCGCCGAGAAAGCGATCGGCGTGCAGACGCCCGAGGACGAGATTGGCGTCGGTGATAGTTGGCTCGATTCCACCTCGACCGTAGGAAACCGGCCCCGGCGTGGAGCCGGCGCTTTGCGGACCGACATGGACGCGCTTCTGCGCATCGAGCCACGCGATGGAGCCGCCGCCCGAGCCCACTTCGACGATATCGAGGACCGAAGATTTGATGGGGAAACCGCGCACGTAGCCGCCAACATAGTAAACCGAATTTACCGAGAAGCGCCCGTTCTCGACCAGGGCGCATTTCGCCGTCGTGCCGCCCATGTCGAACGAGACGACATTCTTAAACCCAAGCGCTTGGGCGTAGGCGCTCGCGCCGATGCAGCCGCCGATGGGACCGGATTCCACGAGACCGATGGGCTGACGGCAGGTTCGCTCCGTGGACAACAACCCGCCGTTGGAACCCATCATGAAGAGCGCACCGTCGAAACCTTCCTTTTTGAGATCGCTGTCCAGCCGGCGAATGTAAGTGCTGACCTGCGGTCCGATGTAGGCGTTGGCCGCTACCGTGGAGCAGCGTTCATATTCGTACCACTCGTGGGTGAGATCCGTGCTGAAGGTGACGTAGATTCCGGGGAGAAGTTTCTTCAACGTTTTAGCGGCGGCTTCTTCATGGATTGGGTTGATGTAGGAGTTCATGAAAAATATTGCCACCGACTCTACCTCGAGTTCCCTCAACTTCTCCGCAAGCTTTTCCAGCGCCGGGATGTCGAGCGGACTTACCACTTCGCCTTTGCTGCCCATGCGCTCGGGCACTTCGAGGCGTAGTTCCCGCGGGATCAAGGGTTCATCGCGCTGATAGTCGGGTCGATTGCCGCGCGCGATTTCGAGAATGTCACGGAAGCCCGCGCTGGTAACCAATGCCGTCTTGGCGCCGCGGCGCTGGATGAACGAATTGATGACCAACGTGGTGCCGTGGTTGACAAGATTGGATTCACCGGGGATCACTTTGGCCTTCTCAAAACAATCGAGAATTCCCTCCACGAGATTATCGTAAGTGGTCGGGCTCTTCGCGTAGATCACCTTCTGGGTTTCATGATCGAAGGCGACGAGATCGGTGAAGGTGCCGCCGATATCGACGGCGACTGCGTAAGCCATTGCACGCTCCGCTTAAAATGGATGAATTATAAAGGATGCCGGATGAAAAAATGGAGTAATGGAGTGCTGGAGTAATGGCTGCCGCGGCAACAAATAATGGGTTTCATCCTTCTGCCTTCATCCTTAATCCTTGACCCTGGATGCCCTTCCGTCCGCTTCGATCACCACGCCGTAATCATCGCGAGCGCTTTCCAAGGAGACGAAGCCGCGAATTACGTCGCGTTGAACGAGCTCTACCGGTCGCTCGCTGGGAGAACCATAGCCGCCGCCGCCACCGGTCGCCATGCGCACGCGATCGCCAGCCTGCAATGGACAATTTTCGGTTTTGTAGAGCAGCTTGGCTTCCTGTTTCCCGTCCTTGAAGATCAGCACTTGACCCGCCTTCGCCGCCTTCGCCCCTTGCACACCCCAAGGTGGGCAGCCGATGCGATCGAAGTTCGCCCACAGTTCGCAGGGCGCGAGCAGGACATACTGTTTATCGAATCCCAAGCCGCCACGCCATTTCCCGGGACCGCCTGAATCTTGCCGCAAACAAAATTCTTCGACGCGGTACGGATACATCGACTCCTGCAGCTCGATCGGGATCAACCGCGTGTCGCCGTGCGCCATGGTGCGAAATGGCCCGGCGCCGTCATGCGTCGCGCAAGCCCCCCACCCGCCATGGCCGCTGTCGTTAGCTTTAAACGGCGCGCCCGTATCGGTGCGTTTGCCGGAAAAACTTAGCGATGAAAAGGTGCCGAAATGAGCGCCGGTGACGCGCTGCGGCAGCGCCGGCTCCAGGGCTTTAATGATACAGTCGATGACCGTCGGAAATGGAATGCTGTAGAGCCCCATCGCCGCTGTCGGCTCGGCGCTCAACAACTTGCCTTCCGGAAGAATCATCTTGAGCGGCCGAAAAGTTCCCTCGTTGGCCGGCTCGTCCGTCGCGATCAGGTACTTAAACGCGACACGTGCGCAGGTTCGCCCGCCGCCGTAGTAGCCCGAGTTGATGCAACCCTTAACCTGGTCCGAAATCTCGGAAAAATCGATGGTCATCTCGTCGCCGGCAACGATGACTTTCACTTTGATCGGAATGTTTTCATCGCGCACGCCATCGTCGTCTAGGAAAGCTTCGTGTTGATAGACGCCGTCGGGTATCGCGCGAATCTTCTCGCGCGTGGCCGCTGCGCATTGATCGAGAATCATGTCGAGCGCGCCGAGAAACACAACGGTGCCGTACTTGTCGGCCATCGCTTGGGTGAGATCGCGGCCCAAGAGACAGCCACCGAGCTGCGCCTCGATATCGCCGAGCAATTCCAACGGAAAGCGCGTGTTGTTCTCGATGATCCGGTAGACCTCTTCGATGGGCTCGCCCTTCGACCAGAGCTTGATCGAGCGAAGCTGCAGCCCTTCCATGAAAATATCTGTGGACGAATAGGACACCGAGCCGATAGCCGAGCCGCCGATATCGATCCAATGGCAGTTGACGGCGAAAAAGCCGATCAGCTCATCGCCATTGGCACCGGCAAAGACCGGCGTGTACATGACCGTGTTGTTGAGATGCTGCCCCTGAACCGCCGCGTGATTGCAGACGACTACGTCGCCTTTGTGGAAATTTTCCCGGCCGTAGGTCTCCAAACCGTCGCGCACCGCCATGCCGACCGAATCGGCAACGAAGACCGGCATGCCGCCGGTGCACTGCGCTAATAACTGCGCATCGACGCCGACGAAACCCACCGCGTAATCCTTGTACTCATAAATATACGGGCTAAACGCCGTGCGGGTCATATTGGCGTCGATCTGATCGCAGATAGAAATAATGCCGTGGCGAATCACTTCGAGCGTGATGGGATCAACGTTAGTTCGTGCAGAGCTACGCGGCAGCGTCATTGGGTTCATTTGGTGGAGTCTCTGGTTACGACAACTTAGGCGCGATAGTTTCAAGGAACGGAAATGTTGTCAAGCAATGGTGATCTGGCGTAAGAAGGCTTATCAAGACTCCGGGAGACCAGAGACGCGAGGAGCAAAAAGAATGGCAAAACAATTAGGACGGTTTAGTTCTTCAATGCTGCATTGGGTAGTGGTGCTTGGGCTAGCAATAGCTTTGCCACGATTCAGTCTCGCGCAAGAGCGGCGTGTAAAGACACGGATTTCCAATGCGGCTTTCACGATAACCGCGCTGCCGCTTTTGGCGGCCCGCGATTGGGGAATCTTCCCGGCCAATGGCCTCGACGTGGAAATCATTCTTATGAACTCGGCGCTGGTGCCGCCGGCGCTGATTCAGGGGGATATTGATTACCAGGCCGGAGTGGGTCCCGCGTCGGTAAACGCCACGTTGAGTGGTTTTCCTACCCGCGCGATCTGGTTTTCGTCTGACAAAATTTCCTACTGGCTCATGTCCCGGCCGCAATTCAAAACCCTGGAAAGCTTAAAATCCAAAAAGATAGCGATTACCGGCTTGGGTGGCACGATCCATGTCGCCTACCTCATGACCCTCGAAAAGCTCGGCGTCAACCCGAAGGATTTTGTCTTGGTGTCTATACCGGGACAGCAAATTCAGCTCCTTTATTCACTGGAATCTGGATACGTCGATGCTGCAATTCTCTCTCCCCCTGTGACATTGGGCGCGCAGAAGAAAGGATACAACAAACTCCTGGACATCGGGGCGACGGTGGAAATGCCCGGGGGCGGCTTGACCGCCCTGGCGAAAACGATTCAGGAGCGGCCCGCCGAAACCAAGCGGGTGATTCGGTCGCTCCAGGTCGCCAAAGATGAGATTCGGAAATCGAAGACAAAGACCGTCGATCTCATCGTGCGGATTTTGAAAATGGACAAAGAAGCCGCCAATGAAACCTACGATCAGTTCCTGACTACGTTGAGCCCGAGCGGAATTCCGAGCCGCACGGGCATGGAAATTCTCGTCAAGGCAATCCAGTCCCAAGGTCGGTTCGTCGATCGCAAAGTCTCCTTCAGCGATATCGCCGACGATCGACTCGCAACTGAAGTGGCGAGAGAAATGGGATACAAGATTCAATGAGCTCTCATTGAGGGAAGCCTATGATTTGGAGAATTCAAAGACGATTGCCGGTCGCACAACTCGTCGTTGCTCTTGTACTTATCAGCACATTGAGCTTCAGCGCTGCCGCTCAGGAGCGCCGATCGAAAATTAGAATATCCAACGCCGGCCTTACGATCACGGCCTTGCCACTTTTGGCAGCGCGCGACTGGGGAATTTTTATGGCCAATGGAATGGACGTGGAAATTATCATCATGGCGGCTTCGCTTGCGCCGTCGGCTCTGTCTACGGGTGATATCGATTATATCGCCGGCGTCGGCCCGGCGTCGGTCAGCGCGACTCTGAGCGGGCTCCCTTCGAGGGCGATCTGGTTCTCATCGGACAGAATTTCCTACTGGTTGATGGCCCGCCCGCAGTTCAAAACATTGGAAGACTTGAAGGGTAAGAAAATCGCGGTTTCGGGAGGGGTGGGCGGCACGAATCATGTCGCCCTGCTGGTGGCGCTGGAAAAGTCCGGCGGCAATGCAAAGGACTATGTGATGGTAGCGATACCCGGACAACAGAACCAGCTACTCTACTCGCTCGAATCGGGATTTGTTGAAGGCGCGCTCGTCTCTCCACCCGTAACGTTTACCGCTTACAAGAAGGGCTTCAATAAACTGCTGGACGTTGGATCCATGGTGGAGATGCCGGGCGGCGGATTGACGGCGCTCGTGAAAACTATTCAGACCAAGTCTGCGGAAACAAAAAAAGTCATCCACTCCCTCCAGTCCGCCAAAGACGAGATAAGAAAATCGAAGGCAAAGACAGTCGATCTGATCGTCCGTCTTCTAAAAATGGATAGGGAAGCTGCCGCGGAAACATATGATACGTTTTTGACGACCTTAAGCCCGACGGGAATTCCCAATCGCGCGGGGATGGACAACCTGGTCCGATCTCTCCAATCGCAGGGCCGATTCACCGACCGGAAAATTTCTTTCACCGATCTTGCCGACGACCGATTGGCGACCGAGGTTGCGAAAGAAATGGGCTACAAGATTCCTTAGTATTGAGCGCCAAGATTCCCGTCACGGCCGCGGCCCTAGCCCGGGGCAAACGCGGCCAATTTTCAATCAGGACAGTAGAAACGAATTGCTACGCCTCGAAGTTTTTCTTTCGTTCCGTCGGCTAAAGATCAATCCGTCCTATGCGAGGCAGTGGCGGAACATCCAGGACGCGATCGGCAGTGTGACAGCGGCGATGATCGCAAGCGGCAACAGTTCCGGTATCAACAAGCCGAGCCCCGCTCCCTCGAGATAGACCCGATGCGCGATGTCGATGGCGTAGCGCAATGGGTTGATGTACGTGAGATACTGAAGAATTGCCGGCATGCTGCTGATCGGCGTGGTGAGACCGGACAGAAGCGAGAACGGCATGATGAGCAAAAACGAGAAGAGCATCGCTTGCTGCATGGTCGCCGCTACTGACGACAACAAGAGCCCGATCCCAATCGCCGCCAAAACAAATAGGCTCAGTCCGGCGTAAAGGGTGAAGAACGATCCAGCGAACGGGATGCGAAACCAAAGCTGTGCCACCAGCAAGACCAAGGTCGCCTGCACAATACCGACGAGCATCGACGGCAGCGCCTTGCCGGCCATAATTTCAGCTGGGCGAAACGGCGTCACGAGCAACTGATCGAAGGTTCCCTGCTCGCGCTCGCGCGCTACCGACAGGCCCGTCAGTAAGAGCGTCTGCAACAAGGTCAAGGTGCCGATCAACGCCGGAATCATATGCCAGCGAGTTTCTAAATTCGGGTTGTACCAAGCGCGTGTAGAAAGCCGGATCGGCGGGTTTCCTTGACCGTGTCCAGTCCGCCAGTTGGCGTTGAATGCCTCGACAATGGCGTTGATGTAGCCCATGGCCGTGCCGGCAGTGTTGGAGTTCCGGCCGTCCGCGATCACCTGCACATTGACCTGACTGCCCGAAAGCAGTCGCCGCTCGAAATCCTGATCGATTTGAATGACGAGCAAGACGCGCTGCTCATTGATCATGTTTTTTATATCCGCCGCTCGCCCGAGGTTAGCGACACGGCGAAACACTCCGGAGCCGTCCAAGCCGGCGAGCAGCTCCTGTGAGGCAGCGCTGCGGTCCTGATCGAGCACCGCGTACGGAACGTCGTTCAAGTCGTAAGTCGCGACGTATCCGTAGATGAGACACTGCAGTATGGGGGGAATTAGAAGGCTGAAGCGGCTGCGCGGATCCTTGAGGATCGCCAGCAGCTCTTTGCGAGTAAGCGCGAGAATACGAAGGATCGCGTCAAACATAGCGCACCTCAAGCCAGTTTCTTCTGAGTCACTCTTCGAGTCAGAATTAAAAACAGCACGGCCATCCCGGCCAGCACCGCTGCGTTCGGGAGAATGACAGTCCAGATGTCGCCTGCCAGAAAGATGGTTTGAAGCAAAGTCACATAGTACCGGGCCGGCAAAGCGTAGGTAATGATGCGGACCACGGCCGGCATGCTGTGCAAATCGAAAAGAAATCCCGAGAGCATCACCGCGGGCAGAAATGTAACCAGAAGGGCAATCTGGCTGGCGACGAACTGGCTCTTGATCGCCGATGAGATCAAAAGCCCGATGGCCAGCGCCACCAACAGGTAAAGCATCGACGCGCCGCTCAGTACGATCACCGACCCGCGGAACGGGACGTGGAAAAGAAATTTGGCGGCGAGCAAGCACAACACGAGCCCGATCAGACCGAGCACGAAGTATGGGATGGTTTTGCCGAGCAAAATCTCGTCGGGCCGGACCGGCGTCACGAACAGAGCCTCCATGGTCCCGCGTTCCCACTCTCGCGCCACTACCAGCGATGTAAGAAACGCGCCGATGAGGGTCATGATCAAGACGATCAAGCCCGGAACCAGGAAATAGCGACTCTCGTTGGCCTCGTTGAACCAGAGGCGGCTTTGCACCGTCACCGGGCCGGTTAGTATTTCCTTCCCCTCGGCAGAACGACGCGTAGCCCACTGTCCGACGGCTCCCTGAGCATAGCTCTGGATGATCCGCGCATGGTTGGCATCGGTTCCGTGGACGAGGATCTGTACTTCGGCGTCGCCGCGACTTAATTGCCGGCTAAAATCAGGACGGATGCGCACGATCGCATCGACTTTTCGGGCTAGCATGAGTTGCTGGGCGCGCGGCATCGACGTCAAAAGCTGCGCGTCGAAATACGGGGAGAGCTGGAAACTGGCAGCCAATTCCATCGCGTCCGGCGACGGATCTTCCAAGACTACCGCGACCGGCGCATTCGTCACGTCGAGGGACAGTCCGTAGCCAAACAGCAGAATCAATACCACGGGCAGCACGATGCCAATCGCGATGCTGCTCGGATCGCGCACCACCTGATGCGACTCTTTGCGCACGAGCGACCACACACGTCGCCCCTTGGCGGAAAACCGGCGGTGCTCTGGTTCGTACGCGTTAGTCACGCGGCTGCTCCTCCTTCCGCCGATCGGCTGGAATCTCTCTCGCGCGCCTCCTCGACGATCTTGATGAACGCGTCCTCCATGGTCGGCTCGCGCTCCCCCTCATGATAGGCGCGGCGGCGCACCTCAGCCGGCGTGCCTTGGGCCAATACCCGCCCCGCGTCCATGATCACCACTCGGTCGCAATACTCCGCCTCTTCCATAAAATGGGTGGTGACGATCACGGTCACGCCCTGCTCAGCCAGCGCGGTGATGCGCCGCCAAAACTCCCGCCGAGCGAGCGGATCGACGCCGCTGGTCGGCTCGTCAAGAAAAAGCGTCTCCGGCTCGTGCAGCAGCGCTGCCGCCATCGCCAGTCGTTGCTTGTACCCGCCGGGCAACTGCCCGCTAGCCAACTCGGCCAACGGGCCGAGCTCGAACTGTTGCACAGCCCAACTGATGCGCTCGCGTTTTCTTGCGCCGCGTAAATTATAGGCGCTGGCGAAGAAATCGAGATTCTCAGCAACCGACAACTGGCCGTAGAGCGAAAATTTTTGGGCCACGTAGCCGATTCGTTGTCGGGCCGACGCGCGCGCGTACCGGAGATCGACGCCCGCCACGCGCAGCGTTCCACTGGTGGCGGGGAGAAGACCGCAGAGCATGCGAAAGGTTGTGGTTTTACCCGCGCCATTGGGCCCGAGCAAGCCGAAGATTTCGCCTCGGCGAACTTCGAAGCTGACGTGATCGACCGCCGTGAAGTCGCCAAAACACCGCACCAGATCGCGAACCTGAACGACGGCTTCATTATCCTGCCTCTCTGGCGGCCGTTCGAGCGTCATGGCTCCCGCGAGCTGCCGCTCCGAAGTTGTTCGCTGCAACAAGACCATGAATCCGTCTTCGAATCGCGGCTCTACTGCATCGATGGCGGTACCATCGAGTGCATCTATGGCTGCAGCAGCCTTACCATCGGTATCGACAGCTCGTACGAACCGCACGCGGCCACCTTCCGGCAGCGCGTCCAGCACGCTCGCCTCGTCCAGCAATCGTGCCTGAAAGCCGCGGGCCTTTTGCCCTGCGGGTGGCGTGGCGACATACGTCCGTCCCTTGGCCAATCCGCTTACCTCTGCGGGTCGACCCTGCGCCAGCACCTTTCCCTGGTGCAAGACAACCGCGTGGCCACAGCGCTCAGCTTCATCTAAATAGGACGTGCTGAGAAGCACCGTCAGACCTTGATGGTTGACTAGTTGTAAAATGATCTCCCATAGCTCGCGACGCGAAAGCGGGTCGACACCTACCGTGGGTTCATCCAGCAGCAACAACTCCGGCGATCGAACCAAGGTGCAAGCGAGCCCCAGCTTCTGTTTCATCCCGCCCGATAAACGGCCGGCCAATCGGTCGGTGAACGGACCGAGCGCCGTCATCTCCATGAGCCGCGGATATCGCTGGCGCCGTTCGTTGTCCGTAACACCATGCAAATCAGCATAGAGATCGAGATTCTCCTGGACCGTCAGGTCTTCATACAAACCAAACTTCTGCGGCATGTATCCGATGCGATCTTGGACTTGCTGGGGATCAGCGGACACATCGATGCCCAAGATCTTCAACTCGCCGCCGTCGGCTGACATGAGTCCGGCGGCCAAACGGATCAACGTCGTCTTGCCGGCGCCGTCGGGCCCAACCAGTGCTGTCAGGGTGCTATGGGCTGCTTCCAGGGAGACACCGTCCAGCGCATGCACCACTTCCCCAGTCTCGCGACGGAAGGTCTTGCGGAGGTCGCGACCGAACAGGGCGGCTGTCTGATGTTTTGCAATACTCATCGCGACCTTTGCGCAGTGGGTGCTGTCTTCTCGGGTGCGCTAGACGCCGTGGGGCATGCCGAGGCGCAACTCATCCGATGGATCTTTCACGAATACGCGGACCTCATAAACGAGGCTTGTCCTTAGCTCTTCCGTCTGTACGGATTTCGGCGTGAACTCGGCCACCGGCGAGATAAATCCGACCCAGCCGTCGAAGCGCCGATTGGGAAAACTGTCAACCATTACAGATGCAGCCATTCCCGAATGCACCCTCCCCAGATCCGGCTCAGAGACATAGGCCCTGACCCACTTGGGGTCGGTGATCGCGAGCGTAAAAATAGGTTTCTGCGGCGAGGCCATGTCTCCCGGTTCCAATACACGCGTGCGAACGACCGCATCGACGGGCGCAACCAGCTGGGCATCAGCCAGTTGCTGGCGCAGCAGCGCAAGCTGGGCCTCGTTAGCCTGTAGCCGCGCCTCCGCCTCAGCGACCTCTTCTTTACGCGGACCCGCCACCGCCAACTCAAGCGCCCGCTGATTGACCGAGAGTTTCGCCTCAGCCACCTCTAGCGCCGCCTTGGCATTATCAACATCCTGCTGTCTAACCGCGCGCCCTCCCGAAGCTTCCATGGCTGACTTGACGCGCTCATACTGCTGACGCGCATTTACGCTGTCGGCTTTGGCCGATTCCACGTTGGCGCGCGCCTGCGCGATCTCTTCGGGACGGCTGCCATTGCGGAGCCGGGTGACGACCTGTCGCTGGGCCGCAGTTTGGGCTTCGGCTTGCGCCGCCTGCGGTCCGAGGCGACTTGTGTCCAGCCGCGCCACCACCTGGCCCTGCCGCACACGGTCACCTTCTTGGACCAACACGGCGGCTATCCGCTCGCTGTTGTTAAACGACAACTGCACCTGCCGCAGATCCATGTTGCCGTGCAACATGAGTTCGCGGTCCCCCGTTTCTTCGTGATTCAACCACCACAGCCATCCGGCCGCTCCGGCGGCGACGAGCAGCAGCGTGATCAGCATCATCCGTTTCATAGGTCACCTGCTATCGGCCCGTTCAACGAGGGAATTGAGCACCGGATCGTTGAAAGCGGTCCACCAGCGTGTAAGCTCGGCCGACCCGGTAGCAAGTCCACCTTGCTGAGATTCCTGCCAATTTGCCGGCACGGCAAGATCGGGTCTCCGATAGTCAGGGCCAACGCTGCAACCGGCGCTCAAGACAACGAGAAAGAAAGTCAATGGCCCCTTGAGGCCGTAATGACTTACATGAGAAACCAGCTTTCGGAACGTAATCTCAAACCAAGTCATGCTTTCGACCTCCCGCGACCGGTGATCACGCCCTCAAGCACGACGGATATGATCGCTGCGTAACCCGTTTGCGGCGTGAGCCCGAGCTCCGAGATCTTTTGCGGATTCATTATTGCCTCGGTGGCGCCAAGTAGAATCTCGATGATCACCTGGGTCGGGATATCCTTGCGAATAATTCCCGCCCGGCGACCTGCGCTGAAAAATTTTCCGAAATGGCGCTGAATCAGTTCCCGTCGCCGGACCTCCACCAACCTGAACATCTCCGGCGCCTCCCGGCGAATGTCTCGCACGAAAGGCGGTTGAATCTCTTCCGTGTGCCGCTGCATGCAGGCGAGCAGTTGCTGGAGCGCGGCAAGTGCGTCGGCCGGGAACTCGGACGTAATCCGCTCGAGGTCCGCTTCGACGCTCCGAAACTTATCCAGCAGAACCGCCCGTAGGAGGTCAGATTTACTCGGAAACGACACATAAAGGGTTTTTTTGCTCATGCCGAGTTCTTCGGCGAGATCGTCCATGGTGACGCTGCGAAAACCATGGGTAAAAAAATGACGGCGAGCCGCGGTGATGATCCGCTGAGCGGCGGGATTCTCCACCGGTGATGGTTTCGGCTCAAGCTTGTCGCGGCTTGGTGATTGAGTGGTCATATACCTTGGAAACTGAATTAGTATTATCGGTTTCCTACTGCGAGTCAAGAGGGGCGCTCGATTGTTGATTCAACGAATCGGGTGGCTTTTTTAAGGAGACGTTTTGCCGAACGAAAGATCGCTCACCACGTTCGGGATGACAGCCTGTTTGTCATTTCGGACGGAGCGAGAAATCTGTTGTTGAAGGTAGCGACGGAAGTCGCATGGGAGATCTGATACTACCGCTAGTTTAGGTGCTAGCCCGGAGTATGACTAGTGACAGCGATCGAGGGATGAGCCCTCCAGAGCGAAGTCGCCTGGCTGCGAACGACCCGTAGCTATGAATCTAATCGAGAGCCGCTAAGCTCCTTCCGTCTGTTCCCTGTACAGGCCTAACGCTTCCGTCGCCGGGCGATCGGTAATCGAAAAAAGAATCGCGTCTTCATCGGTCGTGTTCTCGTGGGAGTGCCACTGCCACGAGGGAACGACAAATATGTCGCTCGACTCCCAGGCAAGATCATTTGCCGATACCTTGGTCAGCCCGCTCCCGCGAAATGCATGGTAGACCGTCGCGCTGGTGTGACGATGGGATTGCGTTTTCTCGTGGGGGCGCAACAATTGGATCATACAGGAAAAGGTCGGCAAGGTTGGCCCTCCCGTGTGCGGGTTCGCATACTCCAGCAAGATTCCATCGAAGGGGTCGCCTGCGCTTTCTTTGAGCGCCTCGAGGCTGGCATTGGTTTCCTCCCACGGATAACGATACGGTGGTGCGGCAAAAGAATTCTTTATCCACCTCGGACGCGCGTGGCTGAAAACCTTGGACGAGTAATCATCGGGCTTTTCGACGGGCTGCTGATCTCTTTTGAAGTTTTCTTGAATCATCGCGCCGAAATGGGTGACAAGCCGCACGTCCAGACCGTCAAGCCACATCACGGGTTCATCCGATCCGTTGAAATGATCATGCCAGGTCCAATTAGGCGTAGTGATCAGGTCGCCTTCCCGCATGGGAAAACGCTCACCCTCGACAATCGTATAGGCATTGGGAGTTCCCTTGATGACAAAGCGAATCGCCGCCGCCGTGTGACGGTGCGCGGCAGCAATCTCCCCGGGCTTCACCAACTGGACCGAGAGATGGATCGTGTTGGTCATTCCCGCGGCGAGACCCGGATTTTTCAACTGAATGGTTCGCCTTCCCGCCTCCTCCGTCGTAATCAACTCCCCTGCTCGATTGAGACCTTCGAGAATATCTCTCCCCTTCCACAGATGCGGCCTAACCGTTTGCGACCACGGCTGGTGGTCCCAGTGTCCTTTCAAATTTCTTTCCGCCAACCACTGGTTAAGTCCTTGTAGATCCATAGAAGCCTCCGCAGATGACGATCCATCCATTTTGTTACTGTTTAACAAACTGTCTCGGTGTTCAATGCAAAGCTGGGCACCCATCACCGCGCCGTTCGCGCTGAGCGTCGCGATGAATCGCTTACTTGCCGGCAAAGTTCAACAGCGGAATATCTTTTAGCATAGGCCCGGGTTTGATCGACTTGAGGTAGGCATAGATGTCGGCAACCTCTTGTTCGCTAACGAACTGCTTGCGGTAAGCCGGCATGTCCTGCCGTGGCGCCCGCAACTGCCGCACAAAACCTTCGAAGGAAATCGGGTTTGGAGCAAGCTTCGGCCCGGTGCCCCGATCCGCGCCTTGACCGACGGTGCCGTGGCAGGTGTAGCATTGATACTTCATATAAGCTTGATAACCGCGCTCGGCGGAGCCGGCAGGTGCCTGTTCTTGTGCAAAGACTGCAAACGCGCCGAAGATCATGAGCATTGCCGAAAATAATATGCGCATAGGTTGTTCTTCTCCTTATCGTCCTTGACACACGACGTCGATCAACGCCGGCTCACCGCGTTTTACGACGGCAAGTGCTTTCGAAAGCGCGGGACCGATCGCCCCAGGATCGGTGACGGGTCCCTGCGACCAAACCCCCATGGACTGAGCGAGCTTGGCGAAATCGATATTCGGGTTCTCAATCGTCGTGCCGATCGCTGCCTGGTCCATACGCCGGTTGTGCAATCCCGCCATTTTTTGCAAATGCATGACCTCTTGGTGATAAGCGCGGTTGTTGTGCATCACCATCAGGATTGGGATTTTATGGTGTGCTGCGGTCCAGAGCACGCCGGGCGCGTACATCAAATCACCGTCGCCCTCGATTGACACGGTAACAATGCCTTTGTCGCGATTGGCGAGCGCCGCACCGACGGCGGCGGGAGCGGAATAGCCGACACCGGATCCCCCGGAACCACCGAGAAAATTACAATACTCGGTGGCCGGCCAGAGGTTTCGATTCCACTGTATACCGGATGTAGCCAGGCACCATTGCTCATTCTTGATCGTGTTCCACAGATGGGCGCTCAGCCGCGCGGTGCTAACTGGTTTTGCATCCCAGCCTTCACCTGCCGCCGCGCGCGCCCGTTCTTTCATCCGGGCATAGTCCGTTCGAAGCTTGCTCGAGCGGTCCGCAAGCGCTGTGCGTCGCGCGATACCCGCTTCCCTTTTTACCGCCTCGGTGAGCGCCGGCAACGTCGCCTGGGCGTCACCGGAGATCGGCAGATCCACGGGCATGAAGCGTTGCATGTCCTGGTAGTTTGATTTTGTCAGCGTATCACCAAGCGAGATATGAATGGTCTTGACGTCGGCCTTGCCCAGCCGCCGGTATTCGTGATGCGGATCGCTGATCGTATTGAACTGCCCCCAGGGATCGGCGACCTCCAGCAATAACACGACATCCGCGCCCATTATGAGAGCGCGACGGTCTTCACCCCGGCAGAGATAGTGGGTCGTCGGGAAATTCATGCGGCTGCCGATATCAACCACAGGGGCATTCAACATTTCAGCCAACTCCACCAGCCGTTTCATCCCTTCTTGTGAGCGCGCCATCCGGTCAGCCAGGATCACCGGACGCTCGGCCGCCACGAGCATCTTTGCCGCTTCGCTCACCGCGCCGCTGTCGCCCTGGGATGGAATAGAGATTGTGAGCTTTGGAATACGTAGCTTCTTCTCGTCGTGAATCGGCCCTTCTGCCAAGTCGCCGTCGGCGGTAATCAGCACCGGCCCCATGGGCGGCGTCGTGGCGATCTTATAGGCGCGCATCACCGATTCAGCGAAATGCTGCAGCGAGAGCGGCTGATCGTCCCATTTGGTGAAATCGCGATGGATCGCCGCCGGATCCTGGACGCAGTGATACCATTCGACACCGGGCCGGCGCTTGTCAGCGTCGAGAATATTGCCCGCGAACATCATGATCGGAACCCGGTCGCACCAAGCGTTGTAGACTGCCATGGTCGCGTGCTGTAGACCGACGGTGCCATGAGCCATTATCCCCATGGGCTTGCCCGCTGCTTTGGCGTAACCGTGTGCCATGGCGACTGATGATTCTTCATGCATGCAGGTCAGAAACTCCGGCTTTTTATTGCCGCCGTAATTAACAATGGATTCCTGCAAACTGCGGAAACTCGATCCTGGATTGGAAGCGATGTACTCGATGCCCGTCGCTTTGATCACGTCGACCATGAAGTCCGAACCCGGCCGGCTGATCACTTTATCCCCGGACTGTTCAGCTTCTTTGGCCTCCGCGGCGGCCGCAGCGGCCGGCGCCGTGTCTGTAGCAGCGAGCTGCGTGCCGATGACTGCCGCCGCGCTGGCTGCAGCACCTTTTAGGAAGGAACGGCGGTCAATGGTTTGATTGCTCATGACACTCCTCCTGTAAATTGATTACAAGGCCAGTAGTATCTGCTTTGGTCCATGGGACTGAGAATCTTGACGTCGCACGATCCAATCAATTGCCTAGTCTGGATGGGACAAAACGCTGCGCGTACGAGACATGCTGCACCAGCCATTATGCAGCGGAGATTATCTGATATGGCATTTCTATGTCAACAGACTTTTGCGCTCTTCTACCTTGGTTTACCTCAAGCCCCGCCGGCCGTGTCACAGTCTGACAGCGATGACGCGTTCGGCACTCCTAGTGAGTCCCTCCTAACTCGTAACCGCTCGATTTTCTTCAGTGGGGATTCTGGCAAAGAGATTGCTCTCTGCCACTTTGACCTCAAGCAAACGGGCGATCAATGGCACGAAAAATTCTCATAGTCGAAGACAACACCGATTTGTCCGAGTTTCTCACTGTTTTCCTGCGTCGCGTAGGGTATGAAACCTCACAGGCTGGAAATTCAGCGCAGGGAATAAGCAAAGCTTTAAGCGAAAGGCCGGATCTCATAATCACAGACCTACACCTTCCAGATATGACCGCCGTGGAGGCGACCGCGATACTCAAAAAAGATCCTGCTACGTCCGGCATTCCTATCGTTGTCCTTACGGCGATGACAAATGGAGAATGGAAACGCAAAGCGCTCAAAGCAGGCGTAGCGGAGTACTTGATTAAGCCCATCGCTCCCCCTGAGTTAGCGAAGATAGTAGATACACTCACTCAACCCCCGCCCGTTTTAACTGAGTTGTGATCGGATTTTATTAGGTCGCCGAAACGCGGTGAATATGTCGCAGTTTGCCAAATTGACATGTTACGACATTGCCTGCGCCAAGGAAGATATTGATTTGACTGGGACCGAGCAGGGCACGCGGTTTGCTCTGTCATTCGCCGGGAGGCGAAATGGCAATAGTACTGTTTATACTCTCTATGGTCGTGCTGATTTATCTCGGGCCCGGGCCTACACGGGCGAGAAGGACCAGGAGGGGCAGGAGCGAATGGAGGAGATTAGGGCTCTAATGCAGGATCGGTAATATAGAGGAGCCCTTGGGTACAATGAGCAATGAAACGGGCACATCAATTTCACTCGCAACAACCAGCTTGACTCGCTACGATCTTCCTCTATTTTCCCATTCTTTGGTAGTCTCTCGTTTTGTTCTTGATGTGCGTGCGGTGCAGCGTCAACAAAAAATTCGCGCTGGAACGGAAGGGGGGATTGGAAAAAAAAGGCGCCGAACGGAGAAAGGGTCGGAATTCCCCGGCTACAAAGCTTAGTAAAGAGACAAATCTCCAATTTCTTTCATTGAACGCCCGTGATGATGTTGTAACAGGTCATGAATCTGCTCGCAGAATGTAGCGTTATCAAAGATAACGCAACCCATGTAGGCCTCGTTCCCGTATTCAATTACCAGAAAACATTTGGTTGGTAGTTGATCCTCCCTTATCACATGCTTTAGGATTCCGACTTCGCCTTTTAAAGTTTTCTTTTCTTTCAGACATGTGGAAGTCCAACTTGGCGGCCAATTAGGAATACCGCGATAGGACATCAGAGGGTGAGATCGCAGGGTGACCATGTGAGACCTCCCTGTTCGGGCTCCCGGCCCACCACTGACCCGGCACTTAAGCTCGGACGTTTACGTTTATGTCAGATACGAAACTATTCCTATTCAGTTAGCGATGTCAAGATAAAATTGCGTAGTTATCTGCAGGCAAACCCCTGTGTCACCTACATGAAATCTTAGTCAAGCATCGGTCTCCGACGGTTGCCGCGAAATAGAACAGTGCTCCGTCGCTCATAACGATATGGTCAAAAATCACGTGTCAAACGCAAGCATAAAAGTCCTTGACTTAGTTTTACTTTCTCGGGTCATAATTTGAGCAATTTGCTTGATCGGGCTTCTTTTGGCCTTCGCGTTGATCTAGATAGTAGGTTACTAACAACTTATCAACAGCTTTTGTGAATCAAAACCCTGTGGGCATCGAACGCGTCTTTGAGATCGACTCTCTCGAGGGGCTGCATAGCTAGTTCGACAAAATCGTATTGGAGCCCGGCCACACCTTCACGGTTCTCGAAGTCGAGCCCCTGCGCGAGAAACCAGGTGGCGTGCCTATTGATGATGTTGAATCGAAATTTCGCTTCGGCCGCTACATCGAGAAAATGGCAGGGATCAAAATCTCCGCCATCCGGCACCCGAGCCTATAAACCGCTAGCTTTCGGACCGATTTTTCCCGCCCATAGTCGGCTTGGAAACTGCGGGGAACAGGCCGTGCTTGGCAAGAAATTCGATCATAAAGCGGTCAAAAAGCCACGGCTGCTCCATCTGACAGGCATGGCCGGCCCCCGGCAAAACCTTCAACTCGCAATTAGGTATGCGCGTCTTGAGCGCGAAGGCGCTCTGATGGGTGCCGTCCTCGCTCCCGGTCAGGATTATAGCCGGACAGGCGATGCGCTCATGATGGCCGTCCGGATCGGGCTTCTGGAGAGCTTTGAACTGGTAGAGGATCGTCTGCACATCGGCGAATTGGTTGCGTTCGGTGAAAAGGTTCGCGAAGAAATGCGCCAGCGGCGTCGCACGAAACGCCGGGCTCAGATCCTCGAACGTGTATGCCCAGCGATAGTCTATGCCGTTGGCCGTATAGGCATCGATCCGCCGCTTGGCAAATTCCTTGGTGGGGTTGTAACCGGTGCCCGACAACACGAGCGCCGCCGTCTTGTCCGGGCGCTGGTGGTACATGTAGGGAACGATCGCCGATCCGACCGAACAGCCGACCAGGGTCGCGGTCGCGCCGGGCAGCGCATCGTCTATCGCTTCCCAACAGGCCTGGGCCATGTCGGTCATCGTCAGCCCCGCGTCGGCCTTGGGCGAGCGGCCATATCCGGGGATGTCTATGGCAATGCAGCGGTACCAGGTCGACAGGTGCGCCATCTGAAAAATCCAGCACGACTGGTCCATCGGGTTGGGATGGACAAAAGCGATCACCGGCCCCGTTCGTCCCATCCGTTCATAGTAAAGCGGTCCGTGAATATTCTTCGCCATGATATTCCTCCTGCTTTATCTGAGATCGGCTTCAGGCGCGCTCATGCTTCGCAGACAGCATGTCGCGCCCGAGTATTAAATTTGTTCTTCCCTTGGACTCGATCGCGGTTGCATCATTCGGATCGGTTTTATCGCGGCTCGCCGGTTTAGTCCAATCCTGTTTTATCCTCAATCGCTGCCGCACCATCAGCATAGAACTTGATTGCTCCCAGGCTTTGGGGATAAAAGGCTATTCGTTAGGCCATACACCTCATGACAAGTTCTGAGCTATCGTTGCGATTGGCGCGACCGGCAGACGCTACCACCATTGCCAACTTGTCGCGGGATTTAATTGAGTACGGTCTCCGATGGCGTTGGACACCCATGCGGGTAGCAGCGAGTATTGGTGCCCCCGATGTCAACGTGCTCGTCGCATGCGTTCACAGTAAGATTGCCGGGTTTGCGATCATGCGCTACGGAGACGACGACGCCCACTTGGACCTTCTCGCTGTGGCTCCGCCGTATAGGCGAGCAGGCATCGGACGCCGGCTTCTTGAGTGGCTCGAGAAATGCGCGGTCGTAGCGGGCATATTCAGCGTCGCCCTGGAAGTGCGCGCCGGGAACGAAGGAGCACAGCTCTTCTATAAGCGCATGGGCTATCGCACGCTCGTTCACCTTCCCGGCTACTACCAAGGTATTGAGGCGGCGCTTCGCATGGTCCGAGATTTGTCGTGCCGGCCTCTGGACCAGAGAATTCCGGGGACACAATACTAAGTTATCGGGAGCCGTATGACTCGGAGGGGCGACGAATATGTGCGCGGCCTGCGTGATGGTCGCACGGTGCTGCTCAACGGTGAGCGGGTGGCCGATGTGACGACGCATCCGGCCTTTGCTGCTGGCATACGTACCATCGCCGAGCTCTACGACCTCGCCCACGATCCGGCCAACCGCGAGCTGATGACTTACCCCTCGCCGTGCGATGGCCGACCCATCAACAAGTCTTGGCTGGTGCCGCGCACGCGCGAGGATTTGGCGGCGCGGCGGCGCGCGATCAAATGCTGGGCTGATGCGAGCTATGGCTTCCTGGGGCGCTCGCCTGATCATGTCGCGTCGTTTTTCGCCGGCTTCGCGGGCTCGCCCGCGTTCTACGCACGGGGCGGGCAAGAGTTCGCCGACAACCTTTTGCGCTTCGCCGCCAAGGCTGCCGACGAGGACCTATACTTGAGCTACGTCATCGTCCATCCCACAATCGACCGCGCCAAATCGGCGCACCAGCAGGCCGAGCCTTACCTCTACGCCGGCGCCGCCGCCGAGCGTGACAACGGCATCGTCATTCGTGGGGCGCAGATGCTCGGCACGGGCTCCGTGATGTCGGACTACGTGTTGCTCACGGTTATCTTGCCGCTCAAGCCCGGCGACGACGACTACGCGATCTCCTGCGTGGTGCCGAATGGCGCGCCTGGCTTGAAGGTCTACCCGCGCCGGCCGTATGCGCTCGGACCCACTAGCGTGTTCGACTACCCACTGTCGAGCCGCTTCGACGAGACCGATTCGCTGGTGGTGTTCGACGATGTCTTCGTGCCGTGGGAAAACGTATTCATCTACAAGAACCTGGATCTGACGGCGGGTCAGTTCAGCGTGACCGCGGCGCACGTGCTGGGCAACACCCAGTCGCACATCCGATCGTGGGCCAAGCTCGAGTTCCTGTTAGGGCTGGTTAAGCGCTGCATGGATTTGAGCGGGCGCTCGGCCGCGAGTGACACGGTCGCCCAACTCGGCGATCTCGCCACCCGTGTCTCGCTCGTCGAGGGCATGATCCTCGGTGCCGAGGCCGCGGCGGAGCCCGACCAGTTTGGTGTGATGCGCCCCAAGGATGCCCTGCTCTATGCCAGCCAGGTGTTCCAGCAGGCGATGTATCCGGCGCTGCTCAACCAAATCCGCGGGCTGATGGGCGGCAGCCTGATCCAGTTGCCGGCGACGGTGGGTGAGCTACGCGCGAGCGGCTCAGCGGCGGATATCGAGCGCTACGTGCGCTGGCCGAAAGCGGGCGGCCGCGAGCGGGTGAAGCTCTTAAAGCTCTTATGGGACGCTCTCGGCTCGGAGTTCGGCTCGCGTCATCTCCAGTACGAGATGTTTTACGCGGGCGAGCCCGCAGCTATCCAGGGACGCGAGTTCCGCACCTTTGATTGGGCGGCTGCGGAGGCCTTGGTTGATCGTTGTCTCGCGAGTTACGACATCACCACACTGTGACACAGTGGTTGTTCTAGGTTTACCGTGGAAGAGGATTCACCACAGAGACGCAGAGTTCGCAGAGGTTTAATTTCCAATCTCTCCCCCTCGGTGTCCTCTGCGCCTCCGCGGTGAGTTCTCTTCTTGAAGGAAGCGACGCGAAAGCCGGATTTACCCATCTTCGAAATCGAGCAGCGATTGCTCGTTATCTTCGAGCTACCGTGATCGTGTTGGTGAAGCGCGTTCAATCTGACGCATCAGATTTCGCAGGCTTTGTCGCCTACGGGCTGGCAGGCGCCGATTGCTAACGGCCCAAAGGCTTTGGTCCGTCGTAAGACCTGATAAGATGAATTGAGTAGTCGTCAACGCGACGTTACAGACAGAGGAAAAATATCCATGCTTCTGCGAAACCGGTTTATGATTGTTCTTACGTTGTTTGCTTGTGCTGGAGTCAGTTTGATTGCGACTCCGGGTTGGGCTGATCTGCAAGAATACGTCCGCAAGCCTGAGGCTCAGTTCGAGTGGAAACTGAAAAATAAGATCGATAGCGAGCAGTCTGGAGACCGGATTTACGATCTCCACTTCGTGTCACAGATTTGGCAGGAGAATAAATGGCAGCACCAATTGCAAGTCTATCGGCCTCTAGGTGTCGCGCCGAACTCGACGATGTTTTTGTGGGTCACGGGTGGTTCAGCGAGACCCGACTATGTTTGGTTGGGCATGGAACTCGCTCGAAAGATCAGGGCTCCGGTTGCGTTTCTCTATCATATTCCGAATCAGCCGTTACTCGACAGTAACCTCCGTGAAGACGATCTGATCGCCGAGACATTTGTCCGTTATCTCAATACCAAGGATGAAAACTGGCCCCTGCTCTTTCCGATGGTGAAGAGCGTCGTCAAAGCCATGGACGTTTTGCAGGCGTTCGGCAAGAAAGAATGGCGCGCGCCGATCGATAAGTTCATCGTCGCGGGCGCGTCGAAGCGCGGTTGGACGACGTGGCTCACGGCTGCCGTTGACCCGCGCGTCAGAGCGATTGCCCCGGTGGTCATCGATACGCTCAATATGCGCGAGCAGATGCCGCGGCAGCTCCAAGCGTTCGGCGCCTATAGCTCCCGGCTTGCGCCCTACAGCCGCCGAGGACTGCTGCCGATACCGGAAACACCGGAAGGTCAGCGCCTCTTGAGCATGGTCGATCCCTGGGCGTACCGCGAGAGGTTGACTATGCCTAAGTTGATCATCAATGGAACCAATGATTTTTACTGGGCCACGGACGCTCTCAATCTTTATTGGAACGGCATCCTGGCCGACAAATGGGTGCTTTATGTTCCCAACGCTGGCCATAACCTGAGACGGCAAGACCGACCGCAGCCGGATCAGTTGAACGATCTTATCGACGGCCTCGCGGCTTTCTCGCGCCATCAAATCAGCGGCACTCCCATGCCGAACTTGAGCTGGAAGCATGAAAGCGTGAACGGCAAGCTGCGCCTGACCATCGCTGCGACGCCCGCGCCTACAGGCGCAAGGCTTTGGATCGCGCAGACACCGACGACGGATTTCCGCACTGCTAAATGGAGCGAGCAGGAGGTGAGCTTGTCGAACGGGAAGATTGTCGGCGAGGTGACTCCGCCCGACAAAGGCCATCTCGCGTTTTTCGGCGAGGTGGATTACGAGATCGACGGCCTGCGATACCACCTCTCTACTCAGGTGCGGATGACAGACTGAAAGTGCGTCTGGCTGATTGCCGCCGCATGTAAGCAC
The DNA here is from genome assembly GCA_005879605.1 of Deltaproteobacteria bacterium. GTDB lineage: Bacteria > Desulfobacterota > Binatia > UBA9968 > UBA9968 > DP-1. The sequence goes on along the minus strand of VBKE01000011.1, from coordinate 28,238 downwards.
GATCGCAAGTTTGGCCTGGGATAACAGCATTACAACCTTTGTAACTGTAAATCCGATATGTCTTTCTTCACGACGTTACATTGAACCCTATGCCAGGGAAATGCCCACAGTGCGGTTCGAGGACTTATTCGGGCCGAACGACAATGCAGACCGATCTCATTGAAATGCAAAATATTCCCTGCACAGTATGCCAGGAATGTGGACATGAACAGATCGGTCAGCAGGTTCAGAAAAAAATTGACAAGCTTCTCGAACGCGCGGCCAAAGGAAAACTCAAAGCCCGGGTGGTCGTGATGTAGGTACGCGGATCCAAGCGTTGCTCAATCCAAACTGACAGCGTCGAGTCAACTTCAGTATGGCTAGATCAGCAATTCCAAAACTCGCTGAACTTAATTTTGACGGTAATAGCAATTCTTTTAAGAAATTTGACGCCTTTCTTAGCTCCGGCGATTCAGAATCGTGCTCGAAGATTTTGCTGGCCCATTACCTCTGGCTCTGCCCTCTGGAAGCGCCGATCCAGAGCCGCTATGATGCCGTTCGAAACGCCGTTCATCCATGACACTCGGTTTGAGGGAGGCTTAGCCATGAAAAAATTGTGGATGCCTGTCGTCGTCTTGTTCGTCATAGCCATGGGAGTCGGGCCGGCAACAGCGCAAAAGCCGAGTGACAAACCAGTCGTCAGACTGGATCCGGCCCTCGATCAACTCGTGCCTCCCGACGCCAAGTTAGAAATAGTGAAAGGCGGCTTTGGATTTACCGAGGGAGCGCTCTGGGTCCAGCAAGGCAAGCGCGGGTACCTGCTGTTCAGCGATATCCCCGCCAATGTGATCTACAAGTGGACCCCCGATGGCAAACTGTCCGTGTATCTGGACCACAGCGGCTATACCGGACAGGACATCTGGCGCGTGGGTTTTATACAGACGAATGGGAAGGATCGAAACGACCCGCGGTTCGAAGAGTTTCCCATGATCGGGTCGAACGGGCTTGCGTTGGACCAACAGGGCCGACTCATCATCGCGACGTGGGCAGGCCGGTCGATCGATCGCATCGAAAAGAACGGCAAGCGCACCGTCCTCGCCGATCGCTACGAAGGAAAGCGCTTCGGCGGCACCAACGACGTCGTCGTGAAGAAGGACGGATCGATCTACTTCACGGACGGGTTTGGCGGCCTGCGTCTGAGGGAAAAGGATCCCAGGAAGGAGTTGGATTTCGGCGGCGTTTACATGCTCAGGGACGGCAAGGTGAGTCTGGTGATCAACGATATACCAAACACGAACGGGCTCGCCTTTTCGCCTGACGAAAAGTATCTCTATGCGAATGGTAGCCGCGACAAGTTCGTCAAGCGTTATGAGGTCCAGCCAGACGGCACGCTCACGAACGGCATGATGTTCATCGACATCAGCCAAGACCCGACTCCCGGCATTACCGACGGCCTGAGAGTCGATATCAAGGGGAACCTCTATGAAACGGCGGCCGGCGGAGTCTGGATCATTTCGCCGGAGGGCAAGCATCTGGGCACGATTCTCACGCCCGAGCTCGCTGCCAATGTCGAATTCGGCGACGCCGACCGAAAGACTCTCTATATCGCGGCGCGGACAAGCATCTATAAGATTCGGCTGAACACGCCGGGTATTCCGTAGCACTTCCGGCAAGAATGCAAAGAAAAGCGGCGCGTCGGTAAGGGGCTTGAGAGGCACCAGTCACGAGGTCGCGACTTTACTTTTGGTATTCAATTTCGGTTTATACGCCACCGATATGCAGCGGCGGCCGTTGCGCTCAACCGCAGACGAGCGCGCGCACATCCCGTTTGGATTTAGAGATCTAACTATAAACATAACGACTGGTCGGTTAATAAACGGTCAAATTACACAGGAGGGAGAACATGGCAATCGAACTTTATTGGGGCAGCGGCAGTCCCTTTGCTTGGCGGGTTATGCTGACATTGGAAGTGAAAGGGCTGGCGTATGAATCGAAACTCTTGGAGTTTTCCAAAGGCGAAAACAAAGCTCCGGCCTATCTTCTGCTCAACCCACGCGGCAAAGTCCCCACTCTCAAAGATGGCGATTTCGTCCTCTACGAGTCGCTCGCCATCATGAGTTATCTCGATCGCAAATATCCCGATCCGCCGCTCTTCGGCAAAACGCCCGAGGAAACGGGTTTGATTTGGCGCGCGCTCGCTGAATGTGAATCCTATGTCGTGAGTGCCGGTGACAAAGTCGTTCGCCCGATTTTCTTTGGCAAAGGATTGGAGAAAGTCGAAGAGATCCAACAGGCCGCGCAAACGCTTCGCCACGAGCTCAAGATGATCGACGAGCGCTTGGCCGGTTCGCATTGGCTAGTCGGCGATAAGATTTCCGCCGCGGACATCGGCGTATTTCCATTGGTCCAACTGCTCTTGCGCGCTGCGTCCAAAGAAGCCGCCCGGCCGTTGAATTTAGGCTTGCTCCCGCTTGCGCAAACCTTTCCCAACGTTGCCAGATGGGTGCAGCGCATCGAAGCGCTACCGAATTACCAGCGCACTTACCCGCCGCATTGGAGAGAATAGTAACGTTCAATGTTGCGACTCCAAAAAATGGTAATTAGGAGCCGCAGCTGTGCTCGGGATTGATAGGCGGTTTTGCCTAAATGTTGGCACCGGGATCATGTTAAGTTACCTGAAGCGATGCGAAAGCCGGATTTACCCATCTTCGAAATCGAACGGTCATTGCTCAAAACCCTGACCACACAGAAGCGGTTGGTTTTAACCGCGCCCACCGGCTCGGGGAAATCAACCCAAGTGCCGCAGATGCTGCTCGACAGCGGTCTGTTGCGCAATGGCCAAGTGACGGTCTTGCAGCCGCGCCGGTTGCCAACGCGAATGCTCGCGGCGTGGGTCGCGCAAGCGCGCGACGTGAGACTCGGCGGCGAGGTGGGCTATCAGATGCGGCTGGACAACGTCACCTCTCCCGCCACGCGGATCCGTTACGTGACCGAAGGCGTGTTGCTGCGCCAGATGCTGGCTGATCACGACTTGAAGGGTGTCAGCGCGATCGTCTTCGACGAATTTCACGAACGACATCTCTACGGCGACATCACCTTGGCCCGCGCTCTGCAAATCCAGGAGTCGACGCAGCCCGATCTCATCATCCTCGTCATGTCGGCCACATTGGATGTTGCCACGGTGCAGAAGTATCTCGACCCCTGTGCCGTGTTGTCGTCGCAAGGCCGCACTTATCCTGTCGCCATCGAATATCTGGCCAAATCTGCCGGTGCGGCGCCGGTCTGGGAACTTGCGGTCAAGGAACTCCAACACCTGGTACGGGAGCATCCTCGAGGTGACGCTCTCATTTTCATGCCCGGGGCGTATGAGATCACTCGCACCGTACAGGCGGCGCGCGACGCGCTCGGCCAGGAGTTCGTCGTGTTTCCATTGCACGGCGAACTACCGCCGATCGATCAGGACGCGGCGGTCGCTCGATATGACCGGCGCAAAATCGTCGTCGCCACGAACGTCGCGGAAACCTCGCTCACCATCGACGGCGTTCGCCTGGTGATCGACAGCGGTTTGGCGCGTATTCCCCGATATGATCCGTATCGCGGCATTAACACGTTGCTCGTCGAAAAAATCAGCCGAGCCGCAGCCGACCAGCGGGCAGGTCGCGCGGGCCGCACCGCGCCCGGACACTGCTTGCGTCTATGGACAGCGCATGACCAGAGCGCGCGTCCCACCCAGGAACTCTCGGAAGTGAAACGTCTGGATCTCTCGGAGGTGATTCTCACGCTCAAGGCGAGCGGCGTGAACGACGTGAGGACATTCCGCTGGCTGGAGACCCCCGCCGTCCGCGCGCTGGAACGTGCCGAGATGCTGCTCACCGACTTGGGAGCCATCGACGACACGGGTGCGATCACCGCTCTTGGACGACGCATGCTCGCATTTCCAGTGCATCCGCGCTACGCGCGGATGCTGCTGGCCGCCCATGACTATGGTTGTGTGCGTCCCGTCGCGTTGATCGCCGCCCTGACGCAAGGGCGGGATTTGCTCGTGCGCCGACACGGAAAGCAAATTGAAGACTCCCGCGACGATCTGTTCAGTGAAGAGACGGAGTCGGATTTTTTTGTGCTGATGCGCGCTTGGCGCTACGCCGAGCGCAATGGCTACCACATCGAGCGGTGCGGCCGAATGGGCGTTCACGCGCAAGCCGCGCGTCAGGTGGGGCCGTTGTTCGAGCAGTTCTTGCGGATCGCCGCAGCCGAAGGCTTGGATATCGGCGAGAACCCTGTCGCGCGCGATGCCGTTGAGCGTTGCGTGCTGGTTGGGTTTACCGATCATCTCGCCAAGCGTCTGGATGCCGGCACGCGACGTTGCGAATTGGTCCACGGCCGCCGCGGTGTGTTGGCCCGCGAGAGCGTTGTGAAGGCGCCGCTCTTCGTGGTCTCTGAAGTGCGCGAGATGGAAAGCGGCGGCGGCAGGGAGCGAGCCTTGAATGTCGTGCTAAATCTGGCCACGGCGATCAAGGAGGAGTGGTTGCGCGAACTTTTCCCAGCGGACTTCAAGGAAGTCCGTGCCGTTGTCTACGACCCGACGCTGCGGCGCGTCTTTGCCCGCGACGAGAAGCGATTCCGAGATCTGGTTCTCGAAGAGAAACTCTCCGACGATCCACCGGCTGAGGAAGCGGCCAGGATTCTGGCGCGCGAAGTCGCGGCCGGCCGCTGCGCCCTCGAGAACTGGAACGAATCGGTTGAACAATGGATCCTGCGCGTCAATCGGTTGCGCGAATGGATGCCGGAGCTGGCATTGCCCGCCATCGGTGAGGAGGACCGGGCAGCCATGCTCCAGCTCATTTGCCACGGCGCGTCCAGCCACAAAGAAATCAAAGATCGACCTGTTTTGCCCGTCGTCAAGTCATGGCTGTCCCGGCAGCAACAGGCGTGTATCGAAGGAAACGCGCCAGAGCGGATTCAGTTGCCCAACGGCCGCTCAGTGAAGGTCGTCTACTCCGTCGACGGGGCGCCGACGATTGCAGCGCGCATCCAGGATTTGTACGGCATCAAAGACACGCTCTGGATTGCCGGCCGCCGCGTTGCCGTCCGCATCCAAGTGCTCGCGCCAAGTAACCGCCCGGTGCAGATTACCGAGAACCTGTCAGTTTTCTGGCGCGAAACCTATCCGAAACTCAAACAGGAACTGCAGCGCAAGTATCCGAAGCATGACTGGCGCTGAACCCTTTCGTGTGGGGCAGGTCAAAAAAGGGGTCAAGATGACAGGCCTTGGCCGACCACTTTGCGTTCTTGGCGTCTTGGCGCGAGAATAATCCTAAGCGCCTGTACCGAACCGGTGCTGACCGCCGGTTAATTTGCGCAGGCTGTGCAAACTTTCAAATTTAGTAATACGATTTCAATTCATGAGCACTGAACCAAACAAAGTTATCTATTCGATGGTCGGCATCAGCAAATATTACGACAAGCGGGCGGTTCTCAAAGACATTTACCTTTCCTATTTCTATGGAGCCAAGATTGGCGTGATCGGTCTCAACGGCTCGGGCAAATCGTCGCTGCTGCGCATCCTGGCGGGCGTGGACAAGGAGTTCAACGGCGAGGCCGTTCTCTCGCCGGGCTATACGGTCGGCTATCTGGAGCAGGAACCGTTGATAGACGATTCGCGAACGGTGCGCGAAGTTGTGGAAGAGGCCGTACAAGAGACTGTCAATCTGCTGAAAGAGTTTGAAAAGATCAACGCCAAGTTTGGCGAAGAGATGTCTGACGACGAAATGAACGCGCTGCTCGAGCGGCAGGGCCAGGTGCAGGAAAAGCTGGACCATCAGGATGCCTGGGATCTTGATGCGCGGCTGGAGATGGCCATGGATGCACTGCGGTGTCCGCCGTCAGACACGCCGGTGAGAGTGTTGTCCGGCGGCGAACGTCGCCGAGTTGCGCTGTGTCGGTTGCTCTTGCAAAAGCCCGACATACTTCTGCTCGACGAGCCGACGAATCACCTGGATGCCGCGTCGGTCGCGTGGCTCGAACATCACCTGCAGAGTTATCCGGGAACGATCATCGCGGTGACCCACGATCGATATTTCCTGGACAACGTCGCGGGTTGGATTCTCGAACTGGATCGCGGCGAGGGCATCCCGTGGAGAGGCAATTACACGTCGTGGCTGGAACAAAAGCAGGAGCGTCTGCGGCGCCAGGAAAAATCTGAAAGTGAAAGGCAGAAGACGCTGCAGCGCGAGCTCGAATGGATTCGCATGTCGCCGAAAGCGCGTCGCGCGAAGGGTAAGGCGCGCATCCATGCGTATGAAACATTGCTCGACCAGGAGTCACAGAAGCGGCGTGAAGATTTGGAGATTAACATTCCACCGGGGCCGCGCCTGGGCAACGTCGTGATCGAAGCTGAAGGCGTAAGCAAAGCCTACGGGGATCGCCTGCTGGTCGAGGACATGACGTTCGCGCTGCCTCCCGGCGGCATCATCGGCGTGATCGGTCCGAACGGCGCCGGTAAGACGACGTTGTTTCGCATGATCACAGGGCAGGAGCAACCCGACAGCGGAACGATTCGAATGGGTGAAACCGTCGCGCTGGCGTACGTCGATCAGAGCCGTACCCTCGATCCGGACAAATCGATCTGGGAAGAAATCACGGGCGGGGCGGATTTATTGAAGCTCGGCACTCGCGAGGTGAATTCGCGCGCGTACGTGGCGCGATTCAATTTTTCCGGCACGGATCAACAAAAGAAGGTCGGCATGTTGTCCGGTGGCGAACGCAATCGGGTCCATCTGGCGAAGATGTTGAAAGAGGGTGCGAACGTTTTGTTGCTCGACGAGCCTACGAACGACTTGGACGTGAACACCTTGCGCGCGCTTGAAGAGGCGTTGGAGAGCTTCGCTGGTTGCGCGGTGGTGATCTCTCACGATCGCTGGTTTCTGGATCGGATCGCGACCCATATCCTCGCGTTCGAAGGTGACAGCAAGGCGGTTTGGTTTGACGGCAACTATTCCGAATACGAGGCCGATCGTAAGAGTCGGCTTGGTGCAGCCGCGGAGCGACCGCATCGGATCAAGTATCGACAGTTGACGCGAGGGTGAATGCGATTGTGCCCTTTAAAGTCATCGAGCGGTCCAACCCGTCGTTCAACCGGACGCGCCAAACAGCGTCGCGCCACCCGTAAAGAATATGCTCGTGCAGATCCAGCTTGAGTGTATGGATAAGTCCTTCGATATCTGAAATAGTAAAGTTATGGGAAACAGAATTTCCGATATCGGGAAGATTAGAAATGTAAGTGGTGAAAAGCGGCTAAGAGTTTTTGATGGTAAAAAGCCCGCGAAATTGGGCACGGAAAAGAATCCGGCAGTTGTTAGTGTCCAAACAGAAGCGAGATTCAAAGAAGTGACATCGATATTTGAAGAAAAGGGATGGAAATATAGGATTGAATTAGAACCGGACAAACCAGAGGATATTGCCGATTTAACGCGCTTATTGAATCCGCTCAAACCAAAGATCGCCGAAAAAAAAGTTGGACGTAATGAGCCCTGCCCATGTGGAAGCGGGAAAAAATATAAAAACTGCTGTGGTCAATAAAAAATGGTGAGAGCTGACTCGGCCGTACTAACTAACTTCATTCAGGCAGTCCGCTGAGTAAGAGCACAGATTTGTGATCTCGCCTTCTCTACATTCTGAACTTGCGCCGACGGGCAAGCTGCGGGTTGGAATCAACTATGGAAACCCGGTGCTCGCGACGCGAGATCCGGCCAGCGGAGAGCTCCGCGGCGTAGCGGTTGATCTGGCACGAGAACTTGGCAGCCGGACTGGTTTGCCCATCGAGCTCGTCGGCTTCGAGTCGGCCGGACAGATGGTTGAGGGATTGAAAGCCGGTGCGTGGGATGTTGCGTTTCTCGCGGTCGACCCGGGGCGCGCAGGCGAGATCGATTTCACCGCCCCCTATATTGAGATCGAAGGAACCTATCTCGTGCCGGCTGGATCGCCGCTTCGCGCCATCGGGGACGTGGACCGCGATGGCGTGCGCATTGGTGTGTCGGCCAAGAGTGCTTACGATTTGTTTTTGAGCCGCAGTGTGCAACGGGCCGAACTGATACGCGCGCCGGACCCCAACGCGGCGTTTGAACTGCTCGTCGCAGGCAAAGTGGATGTCGTCGCTGGTGTGAGGCAGCCGCTGGTTACCAACGCCGGGAAGCTTCCCGGATCGCGTGTATTCGATGGCCGATTCATGGCGATTGGACAGGCGCTCGGCACTCCCAAAGGCCGCGACGTCGCCGCGGAGTACCTGCGCGAATTCATCGAGGACGTAAAAGCTTCCGGGCTGGTCGCCCGGGCGATCGAGAAAGCCGGCATTCGTGGTGTGTCGGTCGCCCCTAGCGGGAAAGCCTGAGGGTCAGCCCAGCACATATTGTTGTACTGCAACTCGCCAAATCGACTAGTTGACGGCGAAGCAGTAAAACAAACCATTGCCGCCCGAGCCGCGCAGCGCCTCCTGGCTGCATCCTCCGCCCTCCCCGCGTGATGGATGCGACGAATTCCACGACTTCGAGGCATCGTCGTCACGCAGGCCCTGGCGGTCGTGGTGGCCGAGCATCGCCGCTCCTTCGCCACTGCTCGTCCAGTTGTGACAGGTCATATCCTGGTCACCCGAAAACGCCCGTCCGTCCGGCTGTGAGCCGGTCAGAATGTCGTGCATATTCGGTTTGTCGCCCCGGCCGTTGATGGGTTCCCCCTTCTCGTTCAGCGCCGTCTGCTTGTTGAGATTGTTGTTGCCGTGTAGCTCGTTGACATCGCGCGCGATGACAACCCCCTTGGCGTTCTGCCACGGGCCGCGCCCGATGCGATCACGCGCGTTGACGGCGGGCTGACCGCCGGAGGGGCTGGTACTGAGGTAAGCGTGCCAAGTGCGGTTGCCGGCCCCGGCCTTTTGCGCCAGCGACTGGCACTGTCGATCGGCGCCCGCCAAGCCGCCCAGGTCCGCTCCCTTTCCGGAGCCGACGCTGGTGACGAAAAACCTCATGTTTGTCTGTTGCTCCTGCAAGCTGGCGCTCGAGCTCAGCGACAGCAACGCTACTATCACGACCAGGGAAAAACCCGTGGTGTTCTTCATTCCAGTCCTCCTGTCCATCGCTGCGCTCGCGTTGGGCCGTGGGCCGCATTCGTGAGCGCCGCTTGATTGAAAGAACTTATCGTACCAGAGACATTGAGCGCTTCGCCGATCGTGTGCAAGGAGCCATTCGATGCCAGAAAAAGAGCAGGTTTAGCCATTTTTTCGTGAACTCTATTCTTCTGTTGGACTGAACTCAAATTCGCCGAATCGGGATTATTTCAGCATCGCGAGGGTATTCATACTCGGAGTGCAACCGGAGGTTCATTTCCAGATGGCCTTCCGGGTCGCCTTTATTTTTCCTATGGATGACATTCCAGTTTGCGCTTTCCAGATCATTCTCGTAACAAATACAACGCATCTTGAGACCTATGATTCGTGAGAGATGTTGTACGATCTCATTCCGATAAGCCGGAAGACAAAATCGGACCTCGTCAACGACACAATCTTTTCCGTCTCTCAAGCATTCCACAAGGGCAGGGAGGCGGCTGCCGTCGGATAATAAGTTTTCAAATACTTCTGCCCCAGTTTCGTTTTTCAATTGCTCAGCCAGATAGGTTTTGCCGGAACCACACAAGCCAAGGATAAAGGTGACCTTTGCCATAATATTCCTCAACGTAGGTTGGCAGATTGACTTTGCTTAGAGAGAAGCGTTCGCACCGGCCGTATAATACCATAGTCGACGCAGCATTGAAGAGAGTGAGATGCGTATTGCCGCGATGCGTTTGCTTACTTCTCAAACATTGAGTTATCCAGCCTGGCGTCTCCCTTTGTGGATTTGCCCAAAATTCGTTTTACCATCGTGGAAAAATTACTAATCCCTCTCCTGCTCTTTAACATTGAGATGGTTTCAAAAAAGGTTCGCGCTCTTCCCATGATCCGAACAGTCGCGGCGATCTGGCCCACCGGGTCGACGGCCGAACCTCGAACGAAATACAACCTTACTTGTAAAGTATACCGAGGCGCGTGTGGTAAAATTGACATAGTATTCCCGTGTCGGATATATAGACATATATCATCTCGTTGGGGAAAATTTGCACGTTCTCCGTGGCGGTGGATCAACTTATACGGTAGATTGAAAAATCGGGAGAGAACCAAGGTCTACGTAACTGAAAGGGGGTTACCAATGGCTAGCAAACGACTCACTCGGCGAGATTTCATTAAAACAACGGCAGCCGGGGCAGTAGCGACGGGGCTCGGCCCCATCATATTTATCCCAAAGCATGCCTATGGCGCGAGCGCCAAGAAGACCCTAAAGATCCTCCAATGGGTGCACTTCGTCCCCGCGTTCGACAAATGGTTCAACGAGAAATACGTCAAGGAGTGGGGCGAGAAGAACAACACCGAGGTGACCGTGGACAACATCGGCATCGCCGGGCTGAGTGCACGCGCGGCGGCGGAGGTGTCCGCTCAAAAAGGCCACGACCTGTTTCTCTTCAACTGGCCGTCGCCGTTCTACGAGGAGCAGGCGGTCGACATGAAGGACGTGTACGCGGAGTGCGAGAAGAAGCACGGCAAACCCATCGACTTGGCCATCAAGAGCACGTACAACCCGAAAACTAAGAAGTACTTCGGCTTTTCCCCATCCTTCACGCCTGATCCTATTAACTGGCGAAAGGACCTGTGGGACGAAGTCGGAGTCGTGCCTGATAGCTGGGAGAAGATCCTGGAGGGCGGCCGCAAGATCAAACAAAAGCACAACATCCCGGTGGGCCTCGGCCTGGCCCAGGAGATCGATACGGCCATGGCCATGCGCACCCTCATGTACTCCTTCGGCGCCCATGAGCAGGACGCCAACGGCAATCTGACCTTGAGCTCCAAAAACACGGTCGAGGCTGTGAAGTTCGTGAAGGCTCTGTTTCAAGAGACCATGACCCCGGAGGTATTTACCTGGGACGCCTCATCTAACAACCGCGCCATGCTGGCCGGCACCATCTCACTGGCTTTGAACGCCATTTCCATCACCCGGCAGGGTGAGAAGGACAATCCAACTTTCACCGAGAAGATCCACCTGGCCAAGGCGGCCGCCGGCCCGGTGCGCCGGATCGGCCTAGAGCACGTGATGGATGTGTACGTGATCTGGAAGTTCGCCGAGAACATCGAAGGCGCGAAGAAGTTTTTGGTGGACTACGTGGGCAACTTCCGCCAGGCGTTCGTGAACGGCGAGTTCTACGACTTCCCTTGCTTCCAGCGCACTGTGCCGGACCTGAAGCAACTTATCAGCAACGACACCAAGGCGAAGCCGCCCGACAAGTACAAGGTTCTAGAGGACGTGCTGGATTGGGCGACGAACATTGGCTACCCCGGCTACGCCAACGCGGCCATCGACGAGATCTACCAGAAGTGGATCCTCAATGTCATGTTTGCCAAGGCCGCGCAAGGCGTGCTGAGCCCAGAAGATGCCGTCAAGGAGGCCGAGGCGGAATGCAAGCGCATCTGGGAGAAATGGCGCGAGCGGAAGCTGATGTAGGGCTCGTAGGGCCACACGGCAGGCCCCTGCAAGAGCGAAATGGAGTGTTGGAGTATGGGACTGTTGGAGTATTGGGTTTGAATGCACGTATCACACCATTGCTCCAGTACTCCATAACTCCATTACTCCAATCTCTAACACGTAACCCTCCGAACATGCGAGACCCATGGCCACGGTAGAAACACGCGGGATCAAGAAGTATTACGGCGACGTTGTCGCCGTGAACGGAGTCGACCTGCTTACCACGGACGGGGAGTTTCTCGTCCTACTCGGCCCCTCGGGTTGCGGGAAGAGTACACTCCTCCGCATGATCGCAGGCCTCGAGATACCCAGCGCCGGCGACCTGTTGATCAACGGCGAAGTGGTGAACGATTTACCACCCCGGGCGCGGAAAATTGCCATGGTCTTTCAAAGCTACGCTCTCTATCCCCACATGAGCGTCTTCAAAAATATCGCTTTTCCTTTGAAGGCGCAGCGGGTGGAGAAACCGGCCATTCCGAAAAAAGTGGAATGGGCCGCCGCGCTTTTTGGCATCGGCCATCTGCTTCACCGCAAGCCACGCGAGCTTTCCGGAGGCGAGCGCCAGCGGGTCGCCCTGGCCCGTGCCTTGGTGCGTGAGCCGGCAGTCTTTCTGCTGGACGAGCCGCTTTCTAATCTGGACGCGCAATTACGCGCTTCTGCGCGGGACGAACTGGAGCAATTTCAGCGGCGTATCGGCACGACCACTATCTACGTGACCCATGATCAGGTGGAGGCCATGGGCCTGGGCGATCGCATCGTCGTAATGAAAGCGGGCACCGTGCGCCAGATCGGGACGCCGAAGGAGATCTACCACGAGCCGGCCGATACTTTCGTGGCTCGCTTCGTGGGCTCGCCGCCCATGAATCTGGTGAAGCGCGAAGACTACATCCTGGGCTTCCGCCCCGAGCATTTTTTCCCCAAGGGAACCCAAGACGGGGCGGCCAAAGTCGCCACGTTTTCATTCCGAGTCACCCGCGTGGAGTACCTCGGAGCCGACCGACTGTTGTACGGAACGCTAGGCGGCGCTTTCGCCGATCAAAAGGTCATTGCCCGCCTCCCTTCCACGGTGACCGTCAGCATCGAGCCGGAGACTATCTATGACTTTACTGTGGAGGAGAGAGAGCTGAAGTTTTTCGAGCCGTCCACGGAAGTCCGCATCGCTAGTCGCCCGCTCTAGGAGCGCCGCACATGGATTCGTCCACACAGATTGCGCCGGCGGCAGCCAACCGAGCCCATAACCAACGGCACGCCGTGTCCCTACTCGATAGTGAGCGATGGTTGGGGCCGCTCTTGATTGGCCCGGCCATCCTGTACATCGTGCTGCTGGTGGGTGTGCCTTTTTTCATGGCGCTCTATTACAGCGTCAGCGACACCACCACTGGCGGCGGCACGCAGGGCTTTGTCGGCCTGCGGAACTTCACCGGCGTGGTCGGCACCCCCAAGTTCCAGACCGCCCTCAAGAACACCTTCACATTCGCCCTCATCTCCCAGGCGGTGATCCTGCTGCTCAGCAATACTCTCGCGCTCGCGCTCCAGAAGGATTTCCGCGGGAAGCGGCTGATCCGCTTTCTCATCCTCCTCCCGTGGGTGGCACCGATTTCTATCGGAACCATCGCGTGGCTCTGGATCTTCGACTCCACTTACAGCGTTTTGAACTGGACGCTGCGCATGGCAGGGCTAATCCAAGGACAGGGCTACATGTGGTTGGGGGTGCCACATTTGGCGATGGGCTCCATCATAGCCGTTCACGTATGGCGGCAACTTCCGCTGGCCACGGTGATCCTGCTGGGAGGGCTCGGCTCGATCCCCAAGGATATCCACGATGCGGCGGCGGTGGACGGCGCCGGCTTCTGGCGCCATTACTTTCAGGTGACCCTGCCGCTAATCCTCCCGATCAGCTTGGTGGCGATCCTCTTCGGCTTGATCTTCACGTTCACCGATATGGTCATCATCTATAACCTCACTCGCGGCGGGCCGTACGATACGACCCAGGTACTCGCCAGTCTGGCGTTCTACACAGGGATCGCCGGCGGCGACTTGGCGGAGGGCGCGGCGATCGCGCTGTTCCTCTTTCCCCTGCTCCTGGCCGTTGCGTTCGGCTTCCTGCGCGTCGCACGTCGGACCGAGGTGATCTGAAGTGATCACGCAGCAAGTGCGGAATTTGGGCGCACGGGCTGGGCGCTGGGCGATCCTCTGCGGGCTAACGATTTTCCTCGCCTTCCCCTTCGTCTGGATGCTCATCACCGCCTTCAAGCGAACCAGCGACTTGTACAACCTCAAGCACAACCCTTTCGTCTTTTACGAACCGCCGACTCTCGAGCACATCCATCGCCTGTTCTCGGACACCCTGTACGGCGAGTGGCTCCTTAACACCGCGTTCGTCGGCGTCCTGGTGGTGTTTATCACGCTGGTGCTCGCCATCCCCGCCGGCTACGCGTTGGCGCGGCTCACGGGGACATGGGGAGAGAAGCTGGGCATCGGCATCTTCCTGACCTACCTGGTTCCCCCGACGCTTTTGTTCATCCCGCTGTCCCGGGTCGTGGTGGACCTTCACCTCGACGATTCCCTTTGGTCTCTGGTGCTGGTCTACCCCTCGTTTACCGTCCCTTTCTCCGCCTGGCTGATGATGGGCTTCTTCAAGGCCATCCCGAAGGACATGGAAGAAGCCGCCATGATCGACGGCTATAGCCGCCTCGGGGCCTTCTTTCGTGTGGTTGTCCCTATCTCCCTCTCCGGGATACTCACGGTCGCGATCTTCAGCTTCACCCTGGTGATGCAGGAGTTCGTCTACGCTGTGACTTTCATCTCCTCTTCGCGAAACCTCACCGTGGGGGTGGGCGTGCCCACTTTTCTGGTTCACGGTGACGTATACTTCTGGGGATCCCTCATGGCCGGCTGCTTCATCGCCAGCGTGCCTGTCGCCATCCTCTACAACTTCTGCGTGGATCGCTTCATCGCCGGCTTCACCGCGGGCGCTATCAAGTAGCTTTAATGAATCGTTCCCGTTCGGTTTCTTCGGCCGTCGCTTTTCGATACGTGGGAGCGCTATGCAGAAAGCGGCCGGAATATTATGATTGCGATATAAAGTAGCTATATCGGCTCGCAGAAAAAGGGGGAACCGCCATGAAGCGAACATCGTCGGCGCTTCTGCTGGTGTTTTTGCTTCCGGCTCTGGGACTTGCTCAAGAGAGAGTGAAGTTCCCGGTGGGCGTTTCCTCTAAAGTCCTGGGTTACGGACATTTATGGGCGGCGTGGCGGCTAAAATATTTTGAGCGTGAAGGACTGGATGTGGACGTGGTCCTGATGCGTGGCACGGCTCCAGCCGTGCAAGCGATGATCGCAGGATCGATCTCCGCGGGACTCGTGGCCAATGACGGGCCCATCGCCGCCGTGGAACAAGGGATGGACATTGCCATGGTCGCGAGCAGCAGCAAGCTCACGCATATGCTCATCGGCGGGAAGAACTATAAAACTTGGGAAGATCTCCGCGGCGCGACGATTGGCTCTTCCACGCTGACCTCAGGCACGGCGTTTGTTCTGAGACGGGCGCTGAAAGTCAAGGGACTTGAGTATCCGCGCGATTATAAGCTCCTCAACGTCGGCGGAACCACTTCAGCCTTTGCAGCCATGAGCGCCGGCCAGATCGCCGCGGCCATGCTCGCCGTGCCAAATGCCTTTCAGGCCCAAGAGGCGGGATTCAATGTGATCGGGCGCGTGGCGGATATCTTTCCCAACTATCTGCTCTCGGCCTATTCAGTGAGACGCAGTTGGGCAGAGAAGAATCGGCCTCGCGTGGTGCACTTTTTAAAAGCGGTTCTCCTGGCCAAGAAATGGTTCGAGCAGGACAGAAAGGCGGCCACGGAGTTCTTGGCCAAGGAATTCGAGCTCAAGCCCAGCCTCGCAGAGAAGGGACTCGACTACTACCTCACGAACCAGGCCTGGCATCCGGAGCTCGACATCGAAATGGACGGACTGAAAACAGTCGTGGATATTTACGCCGAGCAGACCGGCATGAAGGGAGCCATCCCCAGCCCGGAAAAATACGTCGATATGAGCTACTTAAAACAGGCGCTGAAAGAACTGGGCTGGAGATAGTGGGATTTTGCGAGGACCCTTTCTTCGATCCACGTGCGTAGAGTCTGCCCTCAATTGAGCTACGTCGTAATCATCCCTCCCGAGATGAAAGTGCCGATCCGGTTGCCCCGAGTCACGGGGAGCAGCAAGTGCGACGGGTGGTCGCTGTCGTGGTAGATGGTGACGCGTGAACTCGACTGCAGCGCCACGTGGCCCGAGCCAATGCCGTGCAGATGATGCGTCGGAGGATCGCCATCGTGACCGGAGATGCGGATGGCTAGGCGATGGCCGGGCCGAAGCCGGATGCCGTAAGGACGGATCTCGATTTGAAACTCATAGATCTCGTTGGGCGTGAGCGGCTCGCGTCTATCGTGGGTGTGATAAGGCGCCCAGGGCAGCGAGCGGTCGACATTCACCCGGCGCTGCGAGCCTCTGAGCCAGCCGCGCGTCAATAGACGCTCGCTTCCTTGGGGATCGACTTCCAATAACTGCACAAACCACAGCACTTCGTTTTTGCTGACCGAGGCATACAAGGTCAGCGACATCGGGCCGCAGACGTCCGTGGCCTCCACCATGGGCGGGGTTCGAAACGCGGCGCTGCCGCGCTCGTACGCCGAGTCCACATAGACCGTGGGCGATTCGTTGGGCCAGAACTCGTGCTCGGACAGAAGACCATTTTCATGCAGGTAAAATGGCGTCCAGCGCGTTTGCGGCAGCGGCCAGTCGTTCGATTCCACCCACTCGCCGCCGCTGCCATCGAGAAAAATCTGCACGCGCGGCTCCCTTATGATTCCGGTGTCGTTGCCCTTGAGCCAGTGATCGAACCATCTGAGAGATTCGTAGTGATATTGGTATACGGGGCGATCGAGATAGATCGGTGGACCGACCGTGAACTTTTTCGGTCCTTGCCACGCCTCCCATGAGCGCATGTCGCCGGGGAGGTGAATGCCGTAAACGCCCCAGCAGCTGCCGAGATAGGCGGGGATTTTGAGCTCTCCTTCGCCGACCGCGCGCCACTCTTCCCAGAATTCACCATCGAGCGGAGAGAGCAGCGGCTCGACGATCCAGGCGTTGCGCCCCTTGTCGGGCTCTTTAAGTGCCTCTACCAGAGCTGGAATGGCCGCCACCTCCGGGTCTTCAAGCGCCGCTTGGATTCTCTGCCGGTATTCTTCCTCACCGAGTTTTTCCTTCATCCGGTTCTTGGAGCGAAGATTGGCGAGCTTTGGAATCCACCGCGGGCGAAAATTGTGATGCAAAATGCCGCCGTGATAATCGAGGTCGCGATACACATCAGTGAAACCATACATGGCAAAGATGCATTTCAGAGAGGGCGGGTTCAGCGCCGCCACGCGCTTCTGCGACATGGCAAAGTAAGAAGGGCCGAACATCCCCACGTTGCCGTTACACCACGGTTGCTTCGCGAGCCACTCGATGGCGTCATAGATATCCCGAGTCTCCTGGCGACCGAGAAAATCATAGAAGCCCTCCGATTTGCCGGTGCCGCGCACGTTCATAATCACATGAACATAACCTCGGGAGACGTAGAAATTCGGATCGCCGGCTTCCATGTGGCCGCGAATGCCGCCCGTGCCGACGGGCATGATCGGAGCGATCTGATCGTCGAGGGAGTAAGCGCAGACGCCGAGAATGACCGGAAATTTTCCCTCAGCATCAGGCCGATAAAGATAACTGTTGAGCTTGGTGCCGTCCGACGCCGGAATAGTGAAATCGCGCTCTTCGCGGAGCCGATATTTGCGCTCCGAAGTTTTCCAGTTCTGTGTCAGCATGGAGTTCGATATATCGAAGAATTTACCTATGTGTCAATTTGATTCCTTGCTGATATTCTCCCCCGGCCGGAGATGGACATTTTGTCTCGTGTGGCGTAATGGGGAGAATAAATTAACTCGGCCTGAGAAATCGTTCATAGAGATCGAGTAAATCATGTGGTCACGGCGAGTCACATTCTCCACCAAGAAGGAGAGCTAAATGATAAAACTGACGAGCTTTACAGTGGCGATCTTTTTCCTGGCGCTATTGGTCTTTTGGAATAATCCCGTCCTGGCACAGCTGACCAGGATAAACGTCGGCTACAGCGCGATCAGCGGCGACGCGCTGCCGGCTTGGGTCGCCAAAGACGCGGGCATCTTTGAAAAGAATGGACTCGACGTGCAATTGGTCTTTTTCACCGGTGGAACCACGGCAGTCATGGCGTTGGTTTCCGCCGACACGCCCATCGCGCAATTGGCCGGACCCGCGGTAATCAATTCAGTCCTGGCCGGCTCCGATGCCGCCCTCATCGTCGGAGGCGTCACGTCACTCAACTACTATCTGATGGGCCGCCCCGAGATTAAAACTCCGGAGCAACTCAAGGGGGGTTCTGTAGCGATCAGCCGCTTTGGTTCGTCGTCCGATTTTATCGCCCGCTACGCTTTGTCAAAAGTCGGCTTGACTCCCGGGAAAGATGTCACGATCGTGCAAATCGGCAGCACCACCGCGCGCGTGGATGCGGCTTTAGCGGGCCGAGTGCAAGCGACCGTGATTCAGCCTCCCGCCAGCATCATCGCGCAGAAAAGAGGCATGACCATCCTGGCCGATCTTCCCAAGCTCGGCCTCGTCTACCAGCATACCAGCGCGGCAACCACGAGGAGATATATTCGCGAGCGTCCGGACATCGTCAGGCGCTACGTCAAATCTCAGGTGGACGCCGTTCATCGGATCTACACCGATAAAGAGGCTTCCGTGAGAGCGTTGGCGAGATTCATCGGCCGAAGCGTCGAGCGTGATGTCCTGGAGAAGACCTGGGAAAATTTGCTCAGCGAATCCGTTTTGCCCAAGAAACAGTATCCCTCTCTCGAAGGCATAAAGACGATCTTGACCACCGAACTCAAAGGAAAGCCTGCCAAGCCCGAGGACTTCGCTGATTCGAGCTTCATCAGGCAACTGGATCAGAGCGGATATATCGAGGCGCTATACAAAAAGCGGTGATTGGATATTTCCTTCGGCGCGTAACGCTAACTGACGACGCGCCCTGCTGTTAATTCAAAGAGGGAGCCACGCTCATCGGCGTGAGTTTTGTCACCTGAGCGGCGATGCTTCTTGACGCCGCCTCTGATTCGTCCTATGTCATGGCGTACTAGCTTTCTCTGGCTCGACGCCATGCGCATCGACGTGCACGCCCACCTATTCTCTACCGCTTATATCGACGGGCTCCGTACGGTTTTCGGCCAAGACGATTCGCCCGCGGGTCAGGACGCGCAGCGCCTGATCAAGTGGATGAGTGCCGATCCGCGCATGACCGACTTGGAAGGCCGCCTTGAGGAGATGGATAGGTGGGGGATCACGATGCAGGTGCTCTCGGTGCCGTTCCACGGCGCGCTGGTGCGGGACAAGCCGGCCGTCGTTGAACTGACGCATCTGGCGAACGAGATGATACTGCGGGCTGGCCGCGCTTACCCCGACCGCTTCCGGGTTCTTCTCGCGCTGCCACTGCAGTTCCCGGAGCTTGCGCTGGAGGTGCTTGACCGCTTCGCGGGAGAGCCTCAAGCGGTGGGCGTCGCGCTGATGGGCAGCGCCGGCGGGCGGCCGTTAAATGACCCGGCGTTCTTTCCCGTATACGCTGAACTCGAGCGGCGCGGTCTGCCGTTTCTTCTTCATCCCATTTCGCCGCCCGGGCTCGATTGCATGCTGGAGCTAAATCTCGCAAACGTGGTGGGTTTTATGTTCGAGACCACTTTGGCCGCGGTGCGCCTGGTGTTCGCCGGCGTCTTCGAGCGACACTCGCGTCTCCAGATGATCTTTCCGCACCTGGGCGGCCTCGCGCCTTACTTGATGGGACGCTTGCAGTGGGGTTACGAGCGCTTCCCTGCGTGCAATGAGAATCTCAAGGCGCCGCCCGAGGAATACTTCAAGCGCTTTTACTACGACACGGTGTGCCGCAATGTTCCGGCGCTGCGTATGGCGCTATCGATGTTTGGGATTGAGCACGTAATGTTCGGCACCGATATCCCTTTCCGGGAGGACATAGATCCGCAATTGCGGGATCTTGAGGCGCTGGGGCTCAGCGATGCCGAGCGGCGGGCCATCGACGCAGACAACGCTGCACGGCTGCTTGGCATTTCACTCCAGACTTCTGGATACCGGCTTTCGCCGGTATGACGGCGAAGATCTAAATGACTTATTTAACGAACTTTGGTTCCAGGACACTAGCATGTGTTCCCAGTGTGATTACTTGCCTATCCCAAAAGTCTCGTTATACAGCTTGGTAAATTCTTTGAAGTTGGGTCCGACGATCTCGGGTTTGACCACGAGATAACGGCCCACGCGCAGTTTAGGGAAGCGCTCTTTTAATCCGGTCCTGGTCGGCGTACGGCCGAACTTTTCGGCGAAGAATTTCATCCCACCGTCTGGCGACAGGGCCCAATCGATCAGGAGCGCCGCTCCGTGGGGGTGGGAGGAATTCTTTGTCAGGAGAAGATAGGCGGGGTTAGACAATACAGGGTCGAAGAGAAGAGCCTCAACCGGCGCGCCTTCGTCTTTCAATTGAAGCGGCCTGTAGCCATAGAGCCAGAGCGCCATATGGATTTCTCCCGCGCCGACGAGATTGGCCTGTTGCGTGTGCCCCGAAACCATTCTGGGTTCGAGCTTCGCGAGGTTTTTGAAATAGCTCAATGCCTTTTCTTTTCCCCAGTGAAGCAAAAGAGCGCCGAACAGATCCTGATCCGCCGGATCCAAAGAGAAGCGCTCTTTCCACTTCGGATTGGCAAGCTCCTCATAGCTCTTGGGCGCCTCCGCCGGTTTGATATGCTGGGTGTTGAAACCGAGGGCAATGACGAAATGATAGTGCGCCGTCCAAAAGCCCTTATCATCCATGAAGTCTTTCGAAATTCCCTCCCGGCTCGGCGAGTGATAGGGATCGATGAGTCCCATCTGCCAAAGCGTGTAAGTCTCGCCGGCGGAGATGTCGATCACGTCGGCCAGAGTCCGTCCGGCGCGCGCCTCCGTCGTGAACTTATTGAAGACCCCCGTCGCGTTGCCCCTGTAGTGCTCCGGGTTGATAAACGGATATCTCTTTTGAAATTCCTCAAGCAGCGGCTTCAGCTGGTCGACGGCCGTAAAACTGTAGACGACAACCTTCCCTTCTTTTTTAGCGCCTTCGATCAGTTTCTGCTCCCGTTCTTTGGTTTGTAGTCCATCCAATTTCTTAAGCGCTGAAGCGGCGCTTTGGGCGAGAGCAGGTGACCCGGTTGCCAGCGCCATGACGAGAGAACCGAGAAGAGTTAAGAATAGCTTTGTTTTCTTTTTTCTCATATCTCCTCCCGTTAATTGATAGCTTGACAAGAGCGGCCTATCGTATGAAAGAATCTCCTCAGAACTCGTCAGACCGTGCTGGGTGCGCACGATCTGAACGGTTTGAACCGCTTCAACTATTCGATCCGTTCAAGCAGAATAGAATCTTGGAGCGAGGTAATCGAGCGCAACGAAGCAAAAGGTTTTTTCAACCGTCTGTTACAGGCTGACAATCAAAGTCACAGAACTTCACTGACGTCAAGGAGCATTTTATGGCAAAGGCAGAGTTAAAGGAGATCGCCACGGAGAATTCTCCGACTCGAGCCCTGGCGGAGTACATCGCCGGATTGTCCTATAAAGACATCCCCGAAGAGGTGATAGCTCACATCAAGTTTTGTCTAATCGATTCTCTCGGCTGCGCCCTCTTTGGTTCCACGCTTCCTTGGGGGAAGATCATTCGGTCGTTTGCGAAGGAATTGGGCAAAGGAAAAGGCGCGCTCATCTGGGGCGATGGCGCCGAGGTTCCGAGCACCAGTGCGCCCCTGGCCAACGGTACCTTGATACATAGCTTCGAGATGGATGATCTCCACCGCGTCGGTGTCATTCATCCTGGGGCGGAAGCGATACCAGCCGCCGACGCGTTGATTCGGCATGACGGGAATGTTGACGGCAAGCGGTTTCTCACTGCGGTGGCCGTTGGCTACGAAATCGGCTGCCGCGTCGCGATGACGGGCGGAGCCTCTCAGCTCCGCCGCGGATTTCACCCCAGTGCGACCTCGGGTACGTTCGCGGCGGGAGCAGCGGCGGCCAAGATGCTCCGACTGAATCCGGAAAAGACCGTCCATGCGCTAGGCATTGCCGGCACCCAGGCAGCCGGTCTCATGGCCGCCCAATATGCTTCCATGGTGAAGCGTATGCACCCTGGCCGCTCGGCCCAGGCTGGCGTCTACGGAGCTCTACTTGCAGCCAGAGGTTTTACCGGCATCGAAGATATTCTGGAAGCTCCCTACGGAGGGTTTTGCTCGACTTTCATCGACAAGCCGAATCTCTCCCACCTGACTCAGGATCTCGGAGAACGGTTTGAGACGCTCAATGTCGGATTCAAGCCGTACCCCTGCTGCGGCAGCAACCACACTTCGATCGATGCGCTCAAAAAAATTCTTCGCGAGCACCCGGATGTTAGAGCCGAGAACGTTGCAAAGATCGTGATTCGAACCACCCGGGCCACCAAGCTCCACGTGGGCTGGCCGTATGAGCCCAAGAGCATGACCACCGCGCAGATGAATCTGCTGTTCTGCGTCGCCGTCCTACTGCACGACCGCGACTTCTTCGTGGATCAGGTCACGGAAAGATCGATTCGCAGGAAGGATGTTCTACAAACAACTAGAAAGATGGAAGTCAGCGAAGATCCTGAGCTCGAGGCGCTCGGCGACGAGGGACGCCACGGAGTGAAGTTGGATGTGCAACTCCGGGATGGAAAGATCTATAGCGAGAAAGTTCTCCATGCCAAGGGAAGCGACAAGCATCCCATGACGCGGGCAGAGGTGCTGCAAAAGTTTCGTCTGCTGGCTTCTCGCGTCCTCTCTCCGTCGCGAGTTGATAAGTTGCAAGAGACCCTGCTCAATCTTGAAAAACTCGATGACGCAAGAAAGCTTGGAAAACTTCTCGCGCCTTGACATAAGATAATCGGGCCGACGCCGGCAAGATCACAACCGACCAAGCTGGGGAGATGAGCATAGGTATACGGACGAGAACGAGATTGTGCTACGTCTTTCGATTGTGTTACTGAAGTCTCAAATAAGAACCCGGCTGATGAATGCTGCTGGTCAGAAATCGGAGGAGAGCCATGCCTTTAGCAAATGTACGCGGTGTCAATATCAATTATAAAGTCCTCGGCGATCACGGCCCCTGGGTGGCGCTTTCCCCTGGCGGCCGGCGTGACCTTGGAGGCGTGGAGCCGCTCGCGAAGGGAGTGGCCGATGCGGGTCACCGAGTCGTGATCTTTGACCGGCGCAATTGCGGCGCATCCGAAGTCGTCATCGATGGAGAGGATTCAGAGTATGAAATTTGGGCCGATGATCTTCACGACCTTCTTGCTCAACTCAAAGCCCTTCCAGTCTTCGTCGGTGGCAGCTCTTCCGGTTGCCGAACCTCGCTGCTCTTTGCATTGCGCCACCCCGAGGCCGTTCGCGGCCTTATGCTCTGGCGGGTAACTGGCGGTCGCTTCGCGTGTGAGCGCCTGGCTCAAGAATATTACGGCCAGTACATGGCCGCCGCGAAGGAAGGCGGGATGGCGGCGGTGTGTGAGATGGAGCACTGGAAAGAGCGAATTGAAGCGCGACCACGGAACCGCGATGCCTTGATGAAAATGGACCCCGAGCGCTTCATCGCCGTCATGTCACACTGGCGCGAGTATTTCGTCCGTGGCGCCGACCTGCCGGTGATCGGCGCGACCGAAGCGGAGATCAAATCGATTAAAGTGCCCGCCTGCATCATTCCAGGTAACGACAACACCCATGGGCGTCAAACCGGCGAGAACTTAGCCCGCATCCTTCCCAACGCCGAGGTGCATATCCTGTTCCCGAAGCACTACGACATGGACTTGAGCCCACGAGAGGAATGGGACGAGAAGGCAGGCGAGATGGCCGCGCTCTTCGCCGATTTCATCAAGCGAGCGGCGATGTCCGGCAACGCATAGCGAGTTTCCGCCCACGGCGAAGGCAGACAATTTGGCGCTGCTCTCCACTGCGGCTGCAGGTTCGATTTCGTTTCATTCACGGTAGATTGCCGCCCACCGTTCTTTTACCTAATCTTCCCAGGGCTGACTTTAGCTCATCGATCCGGCGTTTTCGCATGAAGAATGTCCGAGATGGTGGCCTCGGATCAGCGCCTTTATGGCACGATTTCGCTGCCTTGCACTGATTGAGACGACTCGAGAACACTTTCTCGTGTCAGGAAGGAAAAGAAACTCAGCGATTATCCAGTGCAGTTCGCCCGGAGCGGCTATGTGCCTCGATCAGCCGCACAATAATTCGTTCCAAAATTGCACAATATTGGACAGAACCCCCACCGAGTCAAGGTGAGTTTAAACCTAAAGTGGTGAACGTGCAGGTGGTTGCGAACGCGAACCAGGCAGCAGTGAGGGCATGCGACGCAGCCTGACGAAATCGAAAGAGCTTTAAAAAATGACTATCACAAAGACACTTGGCGATAGTTCAGCAAACATTCCAGCCCTCGGTTTCGCCACCTTGCGCGTTCAAGGCGCAGATGTGGTCCGCACGCGGGCACGCTTTGTGCTTCCGGCAATGTCTAAGCGCTTTCCGGCGATCGTTCACGTAAATTGCTAAACGAACGGGCGCAGTCGACCGGCGCCGAACAGATCACCTAGGCGCTCGCCCAGTCGAGCCAAACCGCGCCGCAGATCGTCGAAACGCTGCGGCAGTGGAGCCAGGCCGTTATCGGCCTGCATTGTCGTTTCAAGTTGGAGGTGTAACGAGAATGATTTCCGTGAATGTTACCTTTTACGTGATGATTATGTTGAACGTCCGCACCTCAGAAGGCAACCAATGAAAAACCTGAAAGTTTGGCAAAAGCTGGCGTTGATGGGAGCCGTGTTCATGGTTCCTTTTGCCGTCGTGACTTACAAGATGACTTCTTCGGTCAATGCGCTTGGCACCGAATTCGGCCGACAGGAAATTCGCGGACTGGAGTATTACACTCCGCTGCTGGCGCTGCTGAAAGATCTCCAGCTGCACCGCGGCATGGCCAATGCCTGGTTGAGTGGCGAGGCCTCTTTCAAGGACCGCCTCGCCGGCAAAACCGCCGACGTCGAGAACGACATCAAAAAAGTGGACGAAGCTAACCAGCGGCTGGATAGCGCGCTGCATACCAGAACAAAATGGACGGCCTTGAGCGCCGCCTGCCGCGACATTCTGAGCAAAACTCCAAGCCTGTCTGCCGACGAGAGCTTTCAGCAACACACGAAAGTGATTGAAGACGCCATCGCGCTGATCACTGACGTCGGCGATGCTTCCCACCTGACCCTCGATCCCGACATCGACAGCTACTACCTGATGAAAGTCGTCATTTTTCAGGGGCCGGAGTTGAGCGAATTATTGGCCCAGGCTCATGGTCTCGGCAGCGGCATGGCGGCCAGCAGGAAAGGGTCGTCTGAACAATTCGAAAGACTGAACCGGTTGGCCATTCTGGTGGCGTTTCTGCAAAAGCAAGTGGACCAATCGCTGAGCAAGGCGTTGCAGTTCAACCCGGCGCTTCGACCGCAACTGGAAGCGCGGCCGCGAGTCAATGCGAGCGGGGTCCAGGAAGCCGCGGCCCGCATTTTCGATACCAGTGCCGCGGATTACTTTGCGGCCATGACCCGAAACATCAACGCGATTTTTGACCTGGCAAACCAGCTTACTGGGTCGTTGAATGTGCTGCTCAACAAGCGCGTCGAGAAGTTTCATCGTGAAGTGCTCTACACGCTGGCATCGGCAGGGCTTGGCCTGCTGGTGGTTTCCGTCATCGGCTTTTTCATCATGCGCGACATCACGGTCCCCCTCAGACGAGTGGTGGGCATCGCCAACCAGATCGCCACGGGTGACCTCACGCTGCCGGCCGCCTCCGAGTCGCGCAAGGATGAGATCGGCGTGCTTGCCCGGGCATTCGACCGGATGGTTGCGGCCCTGAAGGAAATGGTAAGCGTGGCCGAGCGGATCGCCGCCGGTGATCTGGCCGTCGCGGTCAAGCCCCAGTCCGAGCGCGACGTCATGGGCAACTCACTCGCCAATATGGTCGAGAGGTTGTCCACCCTGGTGGGTGAGGTGCATAGATCCGGCATTCAGGTCAACACCACCGTGAACGAAATCGCCGCCACCGCCAAGGAACAGCAGGCGACGGCCAGCGAGATCGCAGCGACCACGACTGAAATTGGCGCAACCTCCAAGGAGATTTCGGCCACCTCTAAAGAACTGGTTCGGACCATGAATGAAGTCTCCGCGGTGGCTGAACAATCGGCTACCTTGGCGGGTAGCGGGCATGTCGGCCTCACCCGCATGGAGGAGAGCATGCACCATGTCATGGAAGCCGCGGGTTCCATTAACGCCAAGCTTGCCGTGCTCAATGAAAAGGCCAGCAATATCAACCAGGTGGTCACGACGATTACCAAGGTAGCCGACCAGACGAACCTGCTCTCGCTCAACGCGGCCATCGAAGCCGAGAAGGCCGGCGAATACGGGCGCGGCTTCGCCGTGGTGGCAACCGAGATCCGGCGGCTGGCCGACCAGACCGCGGTGGCAACGTACGACATCGCGCAGATAGTCAAGGAAATCCAGTCGGCCGTCTCCGCCGGCGTGATGGGGATGGACAAATTCTCGGAGGAAGTCCGCCGCGGCATGCAGGAAATCCAGCAGGTCGGCGGCCAGTTGTCAGAGATCATCCAGCAGGTGCAGGCATTGGCGCCGCGCTGTGAAGCAGTCAACGAAGGCATGCAGGCGCACGCGACCGGCGCCGAGCAAATCACCCAGGCGCTCGCCCAGTTGGGCCAAGCCGCGCAGCAAACCGTCGAATCGCTCCGCCAATCGAGCCAATCTATTGACGGGCTGAACCAGGTCTCCACCGCTTTGCGCAGCGGCGTTTCCCGTTTCAAGTTAGTGGCGTAGCGTGGTGGCGCTGCGGTATCACGGGCGAGTGATGGTTCATTAGCGGAGAGGCGCCCGCCAACATGCTCTTCCTCCTGTTTCAACTCGCTAAAGACCGTTACGCGCTGGACGCCGGCCAGGTCGCCGAAGTCCTGCCGTGGGTCGGTATCAAGCAGATTCCGCAAGCGCCGGGGGAAGTGGCCGGCGTATTCAATTACCGCGGCGCGCCGGTGCCGGTGATCGATTTGAGCCAACTGACATTGGGCCAGCCGGCGCAGCGGCGCTTGAGCACACGCATCATCCTCGTGCGCTACCCCGACGACAACAACGAAACACGATTACTCGGTCTGATCGCTGAAAAGGCCACCGAGACCGTACGGCGCGAACCAGCGGACTTTGTCGCTTCTGGCGTCACTAACGCCCAAGCGTCGTATCTGGGTCCGGTGGCCACCGACGCGCGCGGACTGGTGCAATGGATTGACGTGAAGAAGTTGCTGCCGGCATCCTTACGTGAGGTATTGTTCAAACAGCTTCGGGAACACTGATGGTCCTCGCCGACTTCGAAAACCTGTTAAAAGAAACGATGGGGCTGGATGTCGCCTCGATTGGGTCTTCGGCCATTGAGCGCGCGGTCGAGAAACGGCTGTTGGCCTGCGAGCTACGAGAAACGCATGCCTACTGGGAACGTGTGCGCGCGTCCGAGGCTGAGCTGCAGGAATTGATTGAAGCGGTCGTCGTGCCCGAGACCTGGTTCTTCCGAGACCGCGAGGCCTTCGCGGCGCTGGCCCTCACGGTCTATGAGGACTGGCTGGGAGCCCACCCGGAAGATCATCTGCGCCTGTTGAGCCTGCCGTCCTCGACCGGCGAAGAGCCGTATTCGATGGCGATGGCCCTGCTCGACGCCGGTTTCCCGGCGAACCGCTTTCGTGTCGACGCCGTGGATATCAGCGCGCGCGCGCTGGCGCGGGCCGGGCACGCGGTGTACGGGAAGAATTCTTTTCGCGGCAACGAACTGGGGTTTCGCGACCGTCACTTCGAAGCGACCGCGCATGGGTATCGTCTGAGCGATGCCGTGCGCCGACAGGTGCAATTTCAGCAGGGCAATTTGCTCGCCGCCGGTTTTATGCCAGAAGTGGAAGGCTACGACGTGATTTTCTGCCGCAATGTGCTGATCTACTTCGACCGCGCCGCGCAGGACCGCGCCCTCACCGTGTTGGTGCGTCTGCTGACGCCGAAAGGTGTTTTGTTCGTCGCCCCATCGGAGACCGGCTTGCTGCTGGGTCACAACTTCATCCCAACAAATATGCCGCGGGCGTTCGCCTTTCGCAAAGCGGGCGTCATTCCGCGCGAACCGAAGCCGAACGCCGCCCGTCCGGTCAAGCGCTCTTCGGCCCGGCGCCAGGTTGTACCGCCGGTGCCGGCGCTCTACCTCACACACGCGCCTCCCGCGATCGCGTCCGCCGTGACCCAGACACACCGATCAATCGACCGGGCCGCCGAACCGGAGGTTGGCATTGACGAAGCCACCCGGCTCGCCGATCAGGGGCGCCTCGTCGAAGCGACCGCCTGTTGCGAGGAGCATTTGCGACAGCACGGTCCATCGGCGAACGCTTTTCATCTCATGGGTTTGGTGCGCGACGCCACCGGCAACCAGCCGGAAGCCAGC
>VBKE01000375.1 GCA_005879605.1 Deltaproteobacteria bacterium | reverse complement strand
CTTTTTTATAAGAGTCCTAGAAGTTACTTATCCCAAGGAATGGCAATCGTCCAGATCAGAAATATTCACCCCAACCCTTTTTCCGACCCATAGGAATTCCTTTTGCCGCAGTGTATTGCTCTTGGAGTCTAATTGCCCCTGGTTGGGATATAACAATTAATTTCCGCATTTGCTCTGATAGTTGTAAGAAGGTGGATTGGATAGAGGAGGTCGGCCGTACTGAAATACCAGGCGAACGAATATTGATCAAGGGACGAACGACGCCGGCTATACCTTTCTTGGGTGGCCCCTTTGTGGGGTCAAGCCTTATTTACAAATGTTATGCGCCATGGTGATTAAAAAGCGGATATTTCGTCTATTCACGAGTTCCAGCAGCATCCGTCTAATTACGCCTGTTCTTTTAACGGCATTAACGGCATGCTACTTGGGAGCCTGCAACCCGCCTCGTTTGCAAGACGATGCAGACTTAGAATCGAGCATCCGCCGACTGAGCCAACTTTTAGATGAATACTACAAGATACCGACGAAAAAACAGAATTATGGAAATAGTGGGTTTATAGTTTGGAAAGATCAAGCACAGGTGAGATCCTTTTACGAGAGATATAGAGACGAAATAAGGATTATGGATAACGTGTTCTCGATGAATGCCAAAACTACCGGCATATGGTCAGATGACGCGGCGTTCAGCCGCGGGGTTCTTTATTGGTTGTTGACTCAACTAATACCAAATTCCCTAACAGAGGAGAGCGCGCTCGCTGTTTGGAACGATTTTATACGATTGGGCTCAGGTATCTACATTGAAGAACCTACAAAAATCGCGATGGGAGATGCTTTTGTCAACAAACAGACCGGGATCCTGACTCCAACTCTTTCATACGAAGAAAACCTTCAGGTGATATTTCAAGGCTATACAGCGCTTCTACTGGTGAAAATGAAACAGTACGAAAAAGCAATCAAGGAAAATGAACTTATCATACAAACCCATCCTACAAGCAGATATGCACAAGAATATGCGCACGACCAAATCCGCACAATAACCAGTATAATGGAAGGAAAGATAATCCCTCCAAACACGTTACCTGAGCGATAAATAGAGTTCTTGGCGCAATGTCAGACTTGCCAGTCTGGAAAAGGGAAACGATGTTAAGATTGAGTCAGGGCTGGGTGGTCCGTGTCGCCAAACGGTTGAGCCTAGAGTCGACGCTGCGTCCGCGTGGTAGGCCGAAGGCATCGTGAAAGTTGAGTAGCCCAGTGGAATCTCACCGCCAGGCCCTCCCAGAACCGGACGTGAACCTCTCGATTCATCCGGCTCCTATCGTCCAACCGCTGATACCATAGCCCAATGCGCGAAAAGGTTCGGCTGCCGAGCTTGCACGCGGTGCAACCAACCCCAGGCTCTCGTAGGGTGGTCCCGGAGTCGTTTGTATTTGCGTTTTGCCCAACGCACGAGAAAATCATCCACCGTGCGTAGCGCGCGCCGAAGTACCGTGGGATGAAAGCGCCCATAGTAACGAACCCAACCGGCGAGCACCGGTTGAACCCATCGGGCAATTTCCTCCAAGGCGAGGTCATTGCGATGATGCAATCGCCAGCGACGTATCCTTTGATGCATCGCTTTAGTCGCTTTGTCGCTCACGGCAGGAGCGAAGCTCACGAAGAGGTTTCCCTCGCAGTTGCTCGACGACCGCGGGCGAAATGCATACCCCAAGAAGTCGAAGCACTGCTCGGGGTAGCGGCCACGTCGGTTAGCGTCCGTGCAATAAACAATCCTCGTCTTGTGCGGATGAAGGGCCAGGCGACACTGTGCAAAACGTTGCGCCAGCGCCTCTTTCAAGACACGCGCTTGCTCCTCGCTCACACAGTGGCAGATGATATCGTCGGCGTAGCGCTCAAAGGGGATGTCGGGATAATGCCTCGTCATCCAGCAGTCGAACACATAATGCAAAAACAAGTTTGCCAGCAGTGGACTGATAACTGCCCCCTGCGGCGTCCCTTGATTCCGCTCTACCAACGTCCCATCCGGCATGCTCACGGGCACCTTGAGCCAGCGCTCGATATAGAGCAGCACCCATTTGCAGTCGGTGTGTCGGCGCAGCGCCCGTAACAAGAGTTCCCAATCGATGGTATCGAAGAAACCTTTGATATCGAGATCCAGCACCCAGTCGTAGCGCCAGCAACGTTGCCGCGCCACTGAAAGTGCTTGATGCGCTGACCGACCGGGGCGATATCCATACGAGTCGCCATGGAACAGCGGTTCCAGAATCGGCTCCAGATATCGTTTCACTACCGTCTGGGCGATTCGATCACAGACCGTGGGAATTCCCAACGGCCTGGTGCTCTTCTCGTCCTTCCGTATGTCCACCCGGCGCACCGGCGGCGGGAAGTAACTCCCCGAGCACAGCCGATTCCACAACCGATAGAGGTTGTTGGTTAAATCCCCTTCGAACTGCTCGATCGACTGGCCATCGACACCCGCCGTGCCTTGATTGGCCTTCACCCTTTTGAAGGCCTCCCACACTTCACGCTTGGTAATACCAAACGGTTTTGTCTTATCCATGCAGGTCCTCCCCTCGCGGGTTGCCCACCTGATAAGACCAGACGACGCCGCCCCTTCGGTTCGGTTCCATTACAGAACCTTCAATCCTACTATGAGCGACTCCGCCCCTGTGCCCCGCCTCGGTACTCAAGCGCTTGCGGGGACTGTGCCCGCTTGCGCGTCTCCCTTTGCATCGGGGCGACAGGTTCCTACGTTCCTCACCCACGCCCGAATCAAGATCACGCCGCCTTCATGCCGGACGCCAGTGGAGCAGTAGACAGGTAACCCTCCACCTGCTTCGCGGGACAGAATCTCGATCCCGGTTTCGACGTCCCTTAGGGTCTTTCGACACGTCATCAGCGGTTCACTTGCGTTCGTCTTCTCGATTCTCACCTGACGGAGTACCGCTCCGCCTTTTCCGGCAACGTTCACGACGAAGACTCCTAATCCACGCCGCTTGCGGTGGTTTGAAGTCTGCGCCTGTACGCCGACTTCGAGGGACCCACCCTCATCGTTGGTGAAGCACCGCTTCCATCCCTACTTCGATGGTCGCGTTCGTAGCACACAGACTCCCGCCCCCTTTTCCCGCACGGCTACAGGCAAGTCTCTGAGGTATTGACAACTACGTGAA
>VBKE01000374.1 GCA_005879605.1 Deltaproteobacteria bacterium | reverse complement strand
CATTTAACGACATAGGAGATCTTTTTGTTGCTGATGGTGCTAACGCGAAAATCTGGACCTTTACCCCTAATGCCGGAACACCTCCTACTGCGACTACCTTCGCCATAGGGGTTCCAGGAGCTAACGGGGTTGCCTTTGACCGAGACGGAAATCTTTGGACCAGCGATGGGGTTACGGGTCAAGGCAGAGTGTGGAAGATAACCGGCGATGGAGCCAATTGTACGCCCCCGAACCCGATTAACTGCGTCGAGGT
>VBKE01000373.1 GCA_005879605.1 Deltaproteobacteria bacterium | reverse complement strand
CCACATTCACAGCCAATACGCTTTGCCTTAGCAATGTCTTTGTAGCTCATCCCATTCTCGAAGGCGGCGACGGCATAGCCCTCGACAAGGACGAAAATATCTGGGTGGATGCCAATGAGCGCAACGCGGTGGCGGTTGTTACGAAGAATGGAGAGGTCTTCGAAATTTTCCGTAATCCGGTGAACTTACCGAACCCAGTTGGATTTGGAGTTGGATTGAGAAATGCGGGCGACCAAAATGGTGTAGGAAACGATCACATTCTTGAATTCCCAACCAGCCCTTTCCTGACCGGTAAGCTATTCTGCACATCTATGTCTGACGGCAACCGGCGCGACAACTCCCCCAACACGGGTGGCGAGATTGTGCCGGGCACAGCGATTCTAGGCAAGATCTCTTGCATGGACCAGGAGCTGAAGATTCCGGGTCTGCCGCTGCCTGTTCGATGAAGGTACTTCGATAGCGAGCGATTAATCACGGACCGGAAGGCCCCTGGAATCATCCCAGGGGCCTTTCTGTCATGAAAACCCCCCGGCCTTCGCCGGGGTTGCCCGGAATGACGCGCGAATTATTCAGCGGATTTCGGAGACACCAAACTAGAGTCCGAAGATCTTGCGAAACTCGCGGGCGTTATCGTCGAGTCCGAGGTACACCTCTTTCGGAACCGCTTTAAGTTTGAGTTTGCTTTGATCCATTTTCGGCGCGAGAGGTTTCACATCGCTGCGGGCCGGAATCCGCCGCATCTCGCGCACCATCTCTTGACCCCGCTTGGAAGTCGCGAAGTCGATCAGAAGCTTAGCCGTATTGGAGTTGGTGGCGTGAGCGCTGAGGCCAATCCCGCTAAGGGTGACGACAATGGGGTCGAAACTATCGACCCAATCCACCGGAGCGCCTTCCTTTTTCATGCGCTCGATACGGAAACTGTAGGCCCACGCCAAAGCAGTCTCACCGGCGCCAACCAGTTGCGCTGTAAGACCATGGCCCCGGCGCCACGACGGACCCTGACGCGCCAGCCGCTGCATGTATTGGACGGCTTTCTCGCGACCCCAGACGGTGGCGAGAGTGCCGAACCAATCATAATCCGTTGAATCCATCAAAATCTGCCCCTTCCATTTGGGATCGAGCAGATCGGGATAATCTTTCGGCGCGTCCTTGGGCGCGACCATCTTGGTGTTGTACGCGACCACCAGATTGTTGACGAACACTCCTAACCAGTAGCCGTGGGGATCTTTGAACTCGTTAATGAAAGCGTCTCGCTCCGGTGAGAGGTAGGGCGTTATGATTTTGCGCTCAGCGAGGACGGAGATGGCGCTGGTCGAGACCGCGTCGAAAGACCATTTCCCGGCGCGCGTTTCGGTCAAGATTCGATTCATCAACTGCTCTTCGCCGGCGCGGACGAGATCCGCCTTGATGAACGGGTATTCTTTTAGAAAAGCGTCCAGCAGCGGCTTCGACGTGTCAATGGCCATCGAAGTGTACCAGACGAGCTTGGCTTCTTTCTTAGCGCCTTCGATCAAGGCTGACTGTTGCTGAGATTGAGCGTGGAGAGAGGTCGCGACGAAAGGACCAAAGAGAAAAATCACCAGCGAGAGGAAATGTGGTGAAAGGCGCATACAACCGATAAATCGCTTACGTGTCGTTCCAAGCAGCGAGGCTAGAACCGTCGCTCGCGACCCCTCGATATAGCTCTATCCTCAGAGACAAATCTCCCCTGACCCCTCTTTTCAAAAGAGGGGAAATTTAATCTTTGCTAAAGGCAGAAACCTTTCCATACACCTCTAGATTTTTAACTACGACACTCTCCTCTAGAGAAAAGCCAAGGGCGTCAGGCGAGACCCGGAACTCATAACTCGAAACCATTACTTCGCCCTCGGGTAGAGCGCGTCCATCATCAACCGTTTGTGCTGCGCGGGCGTGCCCAGGTACTGATATAGCGTGTGGGCGAGCACGCTGTGCGCCATTAACGGGTGACCGTAGTCCGTGCCCGGTCCGGCCCAAACCATATGGGCATAGTTGGTCGCCTGATAGTAGCCGTCGCTGGCCACCGCTTTGGCCTCGTGGACGCTTCCCTTAGCTGGTATTCCGCCATCGAGCTTC
>VBKE01000372.1 GCA_005879605.1 Deltaproteobacteria bacterium | reverse complement strand
TGTATGGGTCGCCCCCTTGAGTCGCCTGGTACAGACTTTTACGGCACGAATCGTAGGCGATGAGATTGTTCTCGAGGGCAAGAACGCAGCAGGTTTTCTAGAGCGCTGGATCTTTTCAGAGATCACGCCTGATTCGTTCCACTGGAGAGCCGTCGAATCCCGCGACCAGGGACAGACATGGCACCTCGACCAGAGAATATGGGCTGTAAGAATTAGACCCGAAAAATAGGCACCTGGAGTGGTGTCGGACTTCGAGAGGAAGTTCGCTATGGTTTGGAAACCGACAACCCAGTAACTCGGATACAGCGGACTATGGTAGTTTGTTGTCGAGGAACTCTAGCGTCCTCTTCCAAGCTAGATCTGAGGCGTCCCGGTTGTACTCTACCGGCCGATTCTCTTCGACGAACCAGTGTTTCGTTCCAGGATAGAAGTGAAACGCGACTTCCCTTCCGGCGCCGCGAATCTTCTCCTCTGTAGCACGCACGTCCCCAATGGGTTCCCATTCATCCTCGGGTGAGAAATGACCCAGAAAGGATGCTTCAGCTTTTGAGAAATCCATGGTATAGCTTCCGTAGAAGACCACAACCGCTCCAACCGTTTCGGGCTTCAAGGTGCTCAATAATAGAGACCATGCTGCCCCCATGGAGAAGCCCACGACGCCGATTTTGTGTCCGGATATTGACGAGTCTGCTCGAAGGTAGTCGGTTGCTCCTAGGACTATCTGCTTTATTCTCTCGTCAGCGATTTTTGACCGGAGCTCCTTCGCCCCCTCTACGGACGTTGCTACAGCACCGTCATGAAGGTCCGGCGCTAGTGCGAGAAATCCCTGAGAAGCTAGCCTGTTGGCGAAGCCTTTGAAGAAGTCATTGAGCCCCCACCAAGCGTGCAGCACGAGGACTCCGCCGCGCGGCTTTTCGGGTGACGCTAGGTATCCCTTTCCCGCGCCACCTTCTGTTTTGAATTCGACCATGCGACTCTTCAACGCCATCATCGAAAGTGAACTCCAAGGCCATCTGGTTGCGAGCAGTCAAAAAACGTTTGTCGAAATACTCATTCTTGACTGCGCAACATTCAGCCTGGGAAAACCAGTTTTAGAGCGTTACGGTTATCTGAAACCAATTCCCATCAATCGATAAGCCAGAGGCAGGGATATGCCATACTTTGTTGTGATCAACGAGCAAGGACCAGCGTGGGATGAGAAGCGGTCGATGCGAGATCAGAAAGGATGGAATGAACATGCCGTGTTTATGGAAGCTCTCGCCGACGAACACTTTGTAGTTCTGGGTGGTCCTCTGAAATACTTGAAACATAGGGCCATGCTCGTCCTTGATGCACCTAATGAGGTGGTCCTGCGAAAGAGACTCGCTGAAGACCCTTGGATGCGCGCCGGAGTGCTTCGCAACATCGAACTCTATCCTTGGGAAGTTCTCCTTGGAAAAACTAACTTGACACGTGAGAATCGCCGTGTGGCGTTCGTAGAGACAAGTAGGGCAGCTGTATGTTAAGATCGATGGCATCTACCATGGGCTCTAAGAGGGATCGTGACTCTGAAAAGGAAATTCTTGAAGTGGAAAGCAAATTTGGGGAAGCCATGATCCAGAATGATGTAGAGGCGATCGGAAGGATCCTATCCGACGATTGGATAATTATCGACCCCGACGGCGGCGTTGTTGACAAGTCGCGTTTCCTCGACGTGATAAAATCAGGCGCGTTGAAGCATGAAGCCATGGACTCCGAGGATATTCGAGTACGCACCTACCCGAATACTGCGACGGTCACCGCGGTAACTCATACTAGGACAAAATATTTGGGGAAAGAGTTCACGACGCACGAGAGAGCTACGGACGTTTTCGTGAAGAAGGATGAGCGGTGGCAGTGCGTGATCACTCACCTCACCACTCTCACTAAGAAAACTTGAAATCCGGAACGAATAGTTCGGGTTAATCGATGGCATCCATTAGGAATCTTGGTTTAGGTCAAGGTCGCCAGTCTGGGTCAAGACCCTGTAAGCGTTCAAAGTGACCCACTTGCTGGGTTTCCCGACTTCTTCAATGGCTATGGGTGCCTTTCGGCCTTTGCCGCTGGGATAGAAGAAGTCGCCCTCGCGGTACCAGTCGCCCTCCAGATTCCAAGCGCCATCGGGCCTGCGTTTTGACAGCAAAAGTTGAACGGCGCTCCTGATCCTTTCATCGTCACCATATCCAAGCTTAGTCAACACGCGCAGCGCGTGGAGGATGTCGTAGAAGTAGTACATTGGAAAGTGGAGCTTGGTGAAGAATGGGTAGGTTTCCTGCCAGTGGTGGTTGTCTGACTTGTAGAGGTGGTGCATGAGGAGAAACTCGGCCCCATCATTGATGGACTGTTTCATTTTCCGGGTCCATTTCTGTCTTGGAATCTCAGAGTAGGCCCATAACGGCTCGATGGTGGACATGAAGCTACTATGCTTCACTTTCTTCTCAGGATGGTCGCAGTTCCAGCCACCATCCTCTAGCTGATCCTTCGGCAGCCAGTCGATCGCCCTTCGAACCCGCGGGTCATTAGAGTAGTCGAACTTGATCAGGGTCCGAATCATATTTCCTGTGAGACACGGCTCGTCCCATCTCTTGCTCTCCTCGACCTTGCTCGGGCAGGCGAAGGCACCGGTCTCTGTCTGGTGAAGGTCGAGAAATCTCTCGCATTCCGAGCTGATTCTAGGATCGGGAGGAGCGTCCATTTCTCCGAGAAGTGCTAGTGGCCAGACGGCTGACGTCCATTTTGGACGATAACAGGTCTCTTTGGGAGACCAGATACTTTTGCTTGTCTGTGTTCCGATGATCTTCTTGACCGGCCGGTAGCTTGGAATCTTATCACGTGCCGCCAAGACATCTTTTGCATCCTTTGCCTCGTGCACCAGATCGATGAGAGCCTGATGTCTAACAGACGGGTCCTTGGGATCAAGCAGCCAGCTAAGAGTGGGGTCTTTCAATTTGTGTCACTCGTAGTGAGGTTTTCCTATGCTTCTATGTTTCTCTCTTGAGCGTTCTCTATGTTTTCTTTTTAGAGCTAAGCCGGACGGAAATTCGGCCGTTGACGGAAGAACTTGGAGCTGAGTGCAGAGCTTAACAATACGAAACCTGCGAATAAGCACTGATGGATTTGAGCCCGAAGTCCCGAGGGTCTTACTTCTCTCCTGAATTCTTCAAGTTTCTGAGGGACCTGGCTAGAAACAATAACCGAGAATGGTTTCAGAAGAACAAGCCCCGGTATGAGAGGTTTGTGTTCATTCCTAGCCTCCGGTTCATCAAAGACGCTAAGGTCGAGTTGAAGGCGGTTAGCCCATACCTTGTGGCAGACCCCCGGCCCTTTGGCGGGTCACTCTTCCGGATCTACCGAGACATACGCTTCTCCAAGGACAAGAGTCCCTACAAGACCAATGTGGCCATGGAGTTCTGGCACCGTCGAGGAGGAAAGAAGTCCTACACCGGGCTATACCTTCACCTAGCACCGGGAGACAGTTTTGCCGGTGCAGGCATATGGCATCCTGACTCCCCGACCCTCAACAGGGTCCGTAGGGCGATCGTGTCCCGGCCCGAGGCTTGGAGACGAGTCAAGGAGAGTGGGTTGAAGATGGAGGGTGAATCCTTGAAGAGACCCCCAGCCGGGTTTGACCCCAACCATCCTTTCGCCGAGGATTTGAAACTGAAGGACATTACCGCAGGGGTCCCGTTCAGCAATGCGCAAGTTACGGGCCCAAGGTTCATGAAGGATTTCGTCCAAGCAAGTAAGAAACTTGACCCGCTCAACAAGTTCCTAGCAGGGGCACTGAGCCTACCTTGGTGATAGATGGGAACAGCGGCATATTCCGCCAATGGTTTTCTCAGAGATCTTAGATTGGGAGTGATGACTTCATCATTTTGAGGACAGTCACGCGGGCCGACTGAGTGCTATCTAACCGTGTTCGAACGAGGTCCACGCGTACCGTCGTTCGTGATCCAGAAGCCATTTTTTCCGCCATATT
>VBKE01000371.1 GCA_005879605.1 Deltaproteobacteria bacterium | reverse complement strand
TATACGCCGCGTCGAAGACGCGCCCCTGATTACCGGCATCGGATGCTATACGGAGGACATCCAGCTACCGGGCATGCTTCACATGGCGCTCCTGCGTAGCCCCTACCCGCATGCGAAAATAATCTCCATCAATACAAGCACAGCGAAGGCGATGGCCGGAGTCATCGCCGTGGTGACCGGGGATGACCTCGGCGACCGGCTGCATGTCCCGGCTATCCCGATGGTGCCCGGCATGAAGATACCGTCCCATCCGCTGCTGGCGCGCGGGGCAGTCCACGCGGCCGGCACTCCCGTGGCGGCGGTGATTGCTCAAAGCCGGGCTCTTGCCCACGATGCGGTGAGCGCCATCATTGTGGAATACGAAGCGCTGCCCGCGGTCGTGAATGCCGAAAAGGCGCTGGAGCCCGGCGCGCCGCTCGCCCGGGAGGAACTGGAAAGCAACGTGTGCTACATCGCGACGAAAAAAGGCGGCGACGTCGACAAGGCATTCGCCGAGGCCGAGCATATCGTTCGGATGCGTATCGCTAGCCCGCGGCTGGTGGCGATGGCGATGGAGCCGAGAGGCATCGTGGCGAAGCCGGAACCGGCGGGGGATCTGACAGTTTGGCTCTCAACTCAGAGCCCGCACCGCGTGCGCGCGGATCTGGCCACGGCGATCGGTTTTCCTGAGCACAGGATTCGCGTCATCGCGCCCGATGTCGGCGGCGGGTTCGGCAGCAAAGGACTCCTCTACCAAGAAGACGCGCTGGCCAGTCACCTGGCACTTAAGCTCGGCCGGCCCGTCAAGTGGATCTCCACGCGCAGCGAGGATTTCGTCACCACGAATCAAGGGCGCGATCAGGTGATGACGTCCGAGCTGGCCCTCAAGCGGGATGGCACCATGCTCGGGTTGAAAGTGCGCGTGGTCGGGAATCTGGGCGCCTACCTGAACTCTCTTTCCGCGATACCGCCGCTGCGCATGATGGCGATGGCCCCGGGCTGCTACCAGATCCAAAACTGCTCCGTCGAGGTGGTGGCGGTCTTTACCAATACCATCCCCACCGGTCCGTATCGCGGCGCGGGGAGGCCGGAGTCGGTGCTGAATATCGAGCGGTTGATCGACAAAGCGGCGCGCGATTTGGGCATAGACTGTCTGGAAATCCGTCGCAAGAATTTTATTCGCCCCGAGCAGTTCCCGTACCGCACCGGCGTAAACGTCGAATACGACTCCGGTGACTATGAAAAGTCGCTCGCAGAGGCGCTGCGGTTGTCCGACTACGAAAAACTTATTCGCTACCGGGACGAATCACGCAAACGCGGCGCGTTGGTCGGCGTGGGCCTCTCGACTTTCGTGGAGCCGAGCGGGGGCGTCGGCTTTGAGAGCGGCACGGTTCGGGTGGAGCGCACCGGAGAGATCACGGTGCTCACCGGTTCGAGCTCCCACGGCCAGGGCCACGAGACGGTGTTTGCCCAGATTGTGGCGGAGAAGATGGGCGTTTCCATGGATCACGTGGTGATTCGACACGGCGATACGCTGGCGGTTCAGCAAGGCGTCGGCACCTTTGGCAGCCGCAGCGCCATCATGGGCGGCGGAGCCTTGGCAATTGCTATTGATCGCGTCACTGAAAAAGCTCGCCGCATCGCCGCGCATTTGATGGAAGCGGCAGCCGAGGACATCGTTCAGACGGATGGCGGCTTCGCGGTGGCTGGAGTGCCCGACAAAAAAGTTTCCTGGCGCCAAATTGCCGCCGCCGCGCACGGCGGAAACGTTCCGCGGGGTACGGAACCTGGTCTTCAAGAGACCGCTTTCTTTGATCCGGGGCGCGAAGCCTGGGGCTTCGGCGCGCATTTGGCGCTGGTCAGAATCGATCGGGAAACGGGCACGCCGACGCTTGAAAAACTCGTCCTGGTCGATGACTGCGGCGTTGTCATCAATCCCATGATTCTCAACGGGCAGATTCACGGCGGCGTGGCTCAGGGCCTCGGTGAAGCGTTTCGCGAACAGATGCTCTTTGGCGACGCCGGCGAGGTTCTCACCGGCTCGTTGATGAATTACGCGGTGCCGCACGCCGGTGACATGCCTCAGCTCACACTGGGAGAGACGGTGACGCCCAATCCATTTAACCCGCTGGGAGTCAAGGGGGTGGGCGAGGCCGGATGCAACGGGACGCCGCCTGCGGTGGCCAACGCCGTCATGGACGCGCTGGCTCCCCTCGGTATCGATCACATCGACATGCCCTACACCGCGCCCAAACTCTGGGCGGCGATACGGAAGACTGAAGGACGCTGACCTCCAGGCAAGAGATCTATGACGTCTTGCTACGCGTGATCCGGGAGATTTGAACTATTGGAACGTTTTGAAGGGCTTGAACAGGCATCTGCTCCGTTGAAACTTGAACTCTTGAATCGTCTTTTTCTTCTATCGTCTTGAACGAGTTCTGCGTGCGGGAGGAGACAACTGGAAATAAGCAACGTGTACCAACAGAACCGAGGACGAATCTCCGCGAGCCAGCCAGCGCTAACGGCCAGCGCACCATCATCATCAGCGAAACCCAAGCTCCTCGATCAAATCCGCCAGACGATTAGAACGCGGCATCTCAGTCCTCATACTGAACAAGCATATGTCGGCTGGATTAAACGCTTTATCTTCTTCCATAACAAACGGCACCCGACGGAAATGGGCGAGGCCGAGATCGGCCGATTTCTTTCCAGTCTTGCTACAGATTCACACGTCAGCGCATCGACCCAGAATCAGGCGCTGAACGCTTTGCTATTTCTTTATCAGCAAATTCTCCAACGACAGGTCGGTTGGATTGAGGGAGTCGTTCGCGCCAAGAGAAATAAAAGATTACCGGTTGTTCTTACAAAGGAGGAGGCCAAACAAATTCTAACACATTTGAGGGGAACGACTTGGCTGATGGCAATGCTTTTATACGGCGGTGGATTGCGGGTAATGGAGTGCTGCCGGCTTCGTGTGAAAGACATCGACTTTTCCAAAAATGAAATTCTTGTCAGAGCCGGTAAGGGAGACAAAGACCGATACACGATGCTGCCAGGAAGCGTAAAAGAGCCTCTTTTGCATCACCTGGAAGCGGTGAAACGCCTGCACGAGACTGATTGCAAGCGCGGCCTTGGACGCGTGGCTTTACCCTATGGGTTGGAACGCAAATATCCCAACGCAAATCGCGAATGGGGTTGGCAGTGAGTATTTCCCGCAACCAGCTACTATACGGATAAACTAACCGGCGATAGCGGAGGCACCATCTTCACGAATCGGTTTTGCAACGGGCTTTTAAGGAGGCCAGATTCAAAGCAGGTATTGCCAAACCTGCTACGTGCCACACGCTTCGCCATTCGTTCGCGACTCATCTGTTGGAAGGGGGCTACGACATTCGAACGGTGCAGGAGTTATTAGGACATAGCCATGTGAATACGACGATGATATACACGCATGTGCTAAACCGAGGCGGAAAAGCTGTTCGTAGCCCTGCGGATTTTTAAGTCTGAATGACGATCTATTGTCAGCCATATTGATACTATGCTGATCAGCTTTTACCGAACACGCAGAGAAGCAAAAACTCTTGACAAGTTACTATTACGGCAGGAGAATCTGGCAA
>VBKE01000370.1 GCA_005879605.1 Deltaproteobacteria bacterium | reverse complement strand
ATGTCGGTTATGGGAGCGGCGGGCTAGGCATCATTGATGCAGCAACCGGTGACCAGCTGGGCGAGATTGAACTAGAGGGCCACCCTGAATCTTTCCAGCTAGAGAAATCTGGGCCACGGATCTTCGTGAATATTCCTACGTCCCAAAAGGTAGCGGTGGTTGACCGAGAAAAGCGCGCCATGACTACGGCATGGCCAACTGCGGGCGCTACGGCTAACTTTCCCATGGCGCTGGACGAAACGCATCATCGGCTGTTTGTTGGATTTCGAAAGCCCGCGAAGCTGGCTGTTTTCGATACGGAGTCCGGTAAAATCGTGGCGAATCTCGACAGCGCCGGAGATGCCGATGATATTTTCTATGATAGTTCGCGCCGGCGCGTTTATGTCTCCGGCGGCGAGGGCTTCCTCAGTATTTTTGAACAAACTTCTCCTGACAATTACACGCCGATGGTGAAGATTCCGACAGCGGCGGGCGCTCGGACGGCATTATTCGTGCCGGAACTGAATCGCCTCTATCTCGCGGTTCCGCATCGCGGCAGCCAAAGAGCAGAAGTGCACGTATACGAAGCACAGCCATGATGCAGGCCCGGTTCCTTACGGGAGCCTCATGTTGGCCGCTATTTTTCCCGTCTCTTCTGCGTGGGGGTATCGGCCTTGGTGTCGAGAAAAGCCGCCGTGGCCGATCTTAAAGGAGTGAAATCGGGCTCGGGTATTCTAATTTGGAACGAGTCAGGCGTATCTGTAGAAAAAATCCAACTTTGGGAGAGAAATTCATGGGGAAGAGTATTTTTTGGCTAATTACTATTCTCTTAGTTTTTCAGGATAGCGGATCTATTGGGGCGCAAAATCAGGCTGAAGGTAAAAAGCTTTACGCGACCTATTGCTCGAGCTGCCACGGTGACAACGGAAAAGGGGATGGGCCGGCATCCAAAGCATTCCCGGTCAAAGCAGGTGATCATACCAATGGAACAATCATGAATAACGTTTCGGACAAGTTCTTGTTTGAAATAATCTCAAAGGGAGGCGGTACGGTTGGCAAGTCAACCTTTATGCCGGCTTGGGGAAACCAGTTAGGTGAAAAACAAATCAACGACCTCATAGCTTATATTAGAAGTATCGCCGATCCGCCCTATAAGGCGCCCGAGAAATAGCTAGTCATCCTCAATTTCCCTATGACATTTTCTATGACAATTCACGCCAGCGCATTTATATCTCCGGCTGAGAAGGCTCCCTCGATTTTTTTCAAAAAGATGATGCCGACCATTACAGGAAATACAGGAAATGCTGGGTCTCTATCTCGCTGTCCCACACCGCGGCACTCAAAGAGCAGAGGTGCGGGTGTACGAAGCACAGCCATGAGGCACGGATCGACTCCCGTTACGCTCCAGACGCTGCTGATATTTTTGTTTCTAATTTTCTCACCGTCTCTGGTCCTTGGATACCGGCCTTTCGTGTCGACCGATGCCGCCGTAGCCGATGTCAAAGAGATGGAAATCGAACTTGGCTACTTTAACTGGGAGCGAGAGAGGGGGCAGAACACTTTCATTGTTCCCAAGGCCATACTCAACTATGGACTTATTCACAACCTTGAACTCGTCGGCGAATTTGCGGTTGAAGAACCATCGCGGGGTCCAGTTCGGCTAGCCGATCCCGCGCTATCGTTGAAAGCAATTCTTAAAGAGGGCGTTCTCCAGGAGAAAGATGGCGTCAGCTTCGCGGTCGAGGCCGGGCCGCTTCTACCGTCTACTAACAAAGAAGACAAAAGATTCGGCTTCGAAGGGATCGGGATCCTGAGTGGAAAGTTAGCCGGGTTAACGTATCACGTGAACCTCGGTGGCGGCGTAGATAGAGCGGAAAACAATCCCTTTGTGATCTGGGGAATGATTGGGGAGCTGCCCGTCGCTCCAAAACTGAGGTTGGTGGGGGAAATCAACGGAGAGAGCGTTAGACGAAACACTCCGAATAATTCCGCTCTCCTCGGCTTTATCTGGGAAGCGCCATGGGAACACGTCTTCATCGATGCGGGGGTTCGGCGGGGAATTAGCCATGCCGCGCCTGACTGGATGTTTACGACAGGGCTGACTTTTAGTTTTTCTCTGCCAGCTACGTTGCATAACTAAACCTGCAAAACTTAACCGTTCATTTCATTGGTGCAGGCAAACTAGCCTGCTGAAGCCGTGGCGGACGTTCAGCATGGCACGTGTTTTTGTGACATCTAAAACTCTATCCTACGCCCAATCTCTTAGGGTCATTGGTCAGGCACTGGAGGCGCTTCACCGCGCCAGGTGGGATTCTTTAGCTGCTTTGGAAACCGCGGTGGGAGTGTGCCCTCGTATGGTAGCTCCAGAATCGCACGGATCTTGTCGGTCAGAACCTGCTTGGGGCGGCCAGAAGGATTCGGCGACGGTTGGCCCTTCTTCCACTGGTACTGCTTTAGGTGCTCGCCTTTGCGCTTGCTGTTATTGTCGCTGTTAGCAGCCAATCAGAGCAGCGAGGATTATAAGCTATTTCTCGCTTTCATTCAGCAACGATATCTCCAGCCGTCTGATCTCCTTGCTGATCCACTGCGTCTGCCAGAGATACTTTGGGATTTGATCAGCTAATTGCCCCCCTAGCTTCCAAAGGCATGTCAGATTGTATTCCTGGACGTTTTTCAGTTTGTTGGGCGTTGATTCCATGGAACCTTCCCCAGAGCGAAGAGTGCGAGAAAAAGCGGGAAAAGGAATATCAGGTAATCGAAAAAATACTGCATTTCGCAAATCTTCTAGAGCAACCCCCGGGCCGCTACACGATGTCTATTAATTGGCGGAGAAGTGCAGAAGAATGCCGCCGTGGCAAGTGTCGGGCTGCCCTGATGCGAAGGCCAGGCAGCCGAATGGGTATTTTAGCCCGCTCGATTGTGGGGGTTTTAACCCATCTCGGCGTAGTCTTTGGCTGTAATCACTTAAGTACGAACAGTGCTTGACTCGCCAACTGAGTCAGAGTAGTTTACCGACGTAGAACTTCAACTCGAAAAATTCCTGAATTCCCTGAACCAGTGCAATATTGATACCGCCTCCGCGAGTTCTGCTCGTGGACTTTGGTGTATTTAGACCAGGAGGAGGATTTACCATGCCGATTCAAGAGCTGATCCCAGGTCCAAACCCGGCACGCGACGACATCCAACAGACGGCGTTCGCGTATGAAGTAGTCGGCCGTTACATCTGTAACAACTGGCAGGAGATTGCAGCTGCCCAAGGATCCGGTGCCTATCCATTTGATGTGGTGGTGATTGGCGCGGGAATGTTCGGAGCGTACTGCGCCGAGAAGCTCTACAGGTTCGGCAGCGCGTCTGCGTTGCGGATCCTTTTACTCGATGCTGGCGCTTTCCTGCTCCAATCACATATTCAGAATCTGCCCCAACAATTGGGTGGCAAAATTGGCGGCCCCAATTATCTTCGGATGCGCGATGACGCGAGTGGTGCGCAGAATGTGATCTGGGGAATGCCATGGATCAGCAACGAGGCTTTT
Source organism: Deltaproteobacteria bacterium (assembly GCA_005879605.1). Lineage (GTDB taxonomy): Bacteria > Desulfobacterota > Binatia > UBA9968 > UBA9968 > DP-1. The sequence goes on along the minus strand of VBKE01000370.1, from coordinate 561 downwards.
CCTGGGCTTGCGTATTGTGTTGGCGGCCGATCTCTCTTCTGGGGTGGCTGGTCGCCGCCGCTAACGGATGCCGATCTGGCCAACTGGCCTGCCGATACGAGGGGTTACCTGAAGGGTTCTGATGGCTACGCTAACACGGCGGAAGAGATCGGTACGGCAACCACAACGGACTTCATTACTAAGTCGGCGCTTTTCAACGCGATGACGAACGCAATTAGCGCCGCAATTCCGCTGGATGGCATTACGGAGGTCAACGAGGCCCCTCTGGCAGTCCAGGGCGCGCCCCCTCGCTCCGGCCTTTTCGCGTTCGACAAATTCAGCAGCGCGCCTTTTATCATGGATGCGCTTCGGAATGATGTCAGTCGGAATGCGCGGTATGGCGATTTAAGTCGTCGGATCTTCTTGGTACCGCGCGTGCAGGTACATCGGCTCAACCTCACCGGCAATACCGTGACATCGATAGACCTGAGCGTCGAGGGCATCCGCCAGTTACTCCAGCTCGCCCCTGGTTGTGCAGTGGTCGTCGCCAACGGCACAATTGAAGCCACCCGGCTCGCGCTT
>VBKE01000085.1 GCA_005879605.1 Deltaproteobacteria bacterium | reverse complement strand
TCTTACTTACCGGCGGTGCCGGTTTCATCGGCTCGCATATCGTAAAGCGGCTCGTTGGTGAAGGCGCGGTAGTCAGGGTCGTAGACAATCTTTCCACGGGTCAGGTAGCACGGCTGGAGAACTTGCGATGCTCGATAGAGTATGTCGAAGCAGATTTGGCCGACAACCTGGTCAGTGATGAGGTCGTGAAGGATGTCGACTACGTTCTTCATCAGGCAGCCATCCCGTCAGTCCAGCGATCCGTCTGCGACCCCATTGGCACCAATCGAGCTAACGTAACCGCGACTTTGAATCTTCTAGAAAGTTGCCGAAAAGCAAAAGTTCGTCGATTCGTTTACGCGGCGTCCTCCTCGGCTTATGGTGACACCGAGGTTCTGCCGAAGAGCGAGGAGATGCCGCCAAATCCGCTCTCACCCTACGCACTTCAGAAATTGGCGGGAGAGCACTACTGTAAGCTGTATTACAGTCTCTACGGGTTGGAGACGGTTTGCCTGCGGTACTTCAATGTGTTCGGCCCGGGGCAAGATCCGCATTCTGAGTACTCCGCCGTAATTCCCAAATTCATCAGCAAGCTGTTAATAAACGAACTCATAACGGTCTACGGCGATGGTGAACAATCTCGAGACTTTACGTACGTAGAAAACGTTGTTGACGCCAACTTGCTTGCTCTACAAGCGACGAAAGCATGTGGAAAGGTATTGAATGTCGGCTGTGGCGAGCGCATCACTTTGAATACGCTTATACAGTTGCTGGAAGAAATCGTTGGAGTCAAAGCCAAGGTGAGCTACTCAGCTTCAAAGCCCGGCGACGTGCGTCACTCACTGGCTGATATCAACTTGGCGCGGCGTCTCCTGGAATACGAGCCCAAGGTTATGGTGAAGGAAGGGCTTAGACGGACAGTGGAAGCATTTGTTAAGAGCGATCAGCGATCAGTTATCAGCGGTTAGTGCTCGGGCGCTAAACGGCTGGCGTTTAGCGCCCGAAATTACTTTCTAGTAACATTTCCCAACGAGGTATCGCGGATGCCAGTGACCTGGTTTGTAGTCTACGGACTACTTAACCACCGTAGTCCCTCTTTAGCTGCTGAGGAGGGATAATCCAGTCGCCGGTGCAGGATCGCCGAGCCACCTCGCCAATATCCCTACCATTAGTCCCGCCGTCATAGTTTCCAGGGACCCCGTAGGTGGCTGTGTAAGCTATGGCAGCACCGGCGTTTGTCCCGACGCATGTAACCAGTTTAATCGGTAAATAGAGAATGGATAGAAAGATGCTTCCCAAAACGTATCCGCCATCATCCTGTTGCGTCGCCGCTTCCTCAGTTCTTCCGATCGTCGGTGCTGCGATCGTGCTCAGAAATAGAATGGCAGCTAAGAGTCTTGCAATGTTTTTTGGTTTCATATTATTGACTCCTTTACATTGGGCTCAATATTTTCGTCATTTTGCGCGTGATCACGCTTTAAGTCAAGCCGCGTTTGCATCACTCCCGGGGCATGGTATGTGGGCACCTACACTTTGCTTCCTAAAGTGGCGCCGTTGGTTCCGCCGATGACTGCCGACACTTTTGAAAGGTCTTCGGCAGTCTCTACATGCCTGCAGAGTGTTGTTGCGGACTCCGTGAGGAGTTTCGTAAGCGCGTAAGCTGGGATCGGGCGGCTATAGTAATATCCCTGGGCTTCGTCACAATCGAATGCTTTCAGCATCTCTTTGGATTCGAACGTTTCCACGCCCTCGGCTACGACTTTGAGCCCGAGGTTGTGTCCCAGGTCAGTGATGGACCTTACAATGACTGCATTGTCTCGATCGTATTCCATGTTTAGAACAAAGGACTTGTCGATTTTTACGCTCGATATGGGGAGCTTCTTGAGATAGGCGAGAGACGAATAACCGGTGCCGAAATCATCGATCGCAAAGGCAACTCCAAGGTCCCTGATGAGTGTCAAGGTGCGCATCGCTCGCTGGGGGTCGCCCATGATCGCGCTTTCGGTGATCTCGAGCTCGAGTCGCTCCGGCGGTACGCCGGTATTTTTTAACAGCCCCTGAATTTGATCGGGAAGTTCTGGTGATTCCAAGTTCCACATCGACAAGTTCACGGCAACGCTCAGGTCAAGGCCCATATTGTTCCAGGCCCGGCATTGGAGGAGCCCCTGTTGGAGCACCCAAAGGGTGAGGGGGATGATCAAGCCGGTCCGCTCGGCAACAGGAATGAAATCGTCAGGGGAGATGAGTCCGAGATCGGGATGCTGCCAACGAGTTAAAACCTCGACACCGGTAACGGATCCGTCTTTGAGATTCACCTTCGGCTGATACAACAGGAACAGCTGATCCGCTACGATGGCCTGACGCAACTCGCTCATCCGGAGGGGCGCGCGCGAAACGCGCGTGTGCTCGGATGAATAGAGGACATAGGGGTTCCGCTTTTGTTTGGCAACGGTCAGGGCAAGGTCTGCGCGCTGCATCAAGATATTGGCATTCGTGCTGTGTTCAGGGAATAATGCGATACCGAGCCGCGGACGAACCTGCATCTGCAATCCTTCTATGCATAGCGGCTCTTCGAGCTTGCTCAGGATCTTATTAGCTACTAGCACGACGTCTTCCGGACCGTTGACCGACGGCAGTAACACCGCCATTTCTCCGCCGTTCATGCGCACGACCGTGTCCGAATCTCGCAGAACATTTCTGAGGCGCATCCACATCGCCTCTGAAAATTCGGTGGCATGATCATCCGGCGCGGTCAGAGGATTTCCAGGATTGTCAAAAGCGATAAGTAAAAGCCCGACCTGCTTGATACTGTGTTGAGCGGCTAGAATAGCCTGGCGAACCCGAAGTTGAAATATCCCATTGCCCGATAGCTCGGTAATGTCTTGCATCTCAGACTGATCTTCAGTTAAAGCCAAAACCATCTGGTGCGTTACACTTTATCTAACTGCTTCTCTGCTTCGGATTTTTTCTATATTGAATAGCGCGAACCAATCCGCTATTGGATGGGTTGCAGAAACGCAAGCCATATGCCAGAGCTGCGCCATCTGAAAATGGTATAATTCTAGTTACTTACGCTCCTTTGTGTCCCTTGCGGTATGCGTCGGATGGGCGATTGTAGCCATTATCAATGACAGAATAGTCAATCCGCCTGACAAAGTTGTGCAAAGAAGAGGGCACTGAATTGTGATATTGGAGAACTTGAGCGGGTTTGTGGATAATTGAGCCTGCTTTTTATCCGTTCTCGTTCAATTTGCAGAATCTTTGGCTGAGATTCGACGAAACACTTTCGAACCACGAAGAGCGCGAAGGTCATGTGAAGGACTTGGATATCTGTGATTCTGAAATTCCTGCTCTTCGTATCGCTAAATTCGGCCACCTAGGTTTATCTCTCGTTCGCGACAAAAACCGCCGCGACTTCATCTTTGTAGACCAACCGAAATCGCGCATCAGTGCGCAATAGCGCAGTTAAGGGCCG
>VBKE01000084.1 GCA_005879605.1 Deltaproteobacteria bacterium | reverse complement strand
CTGCTGAAAGGATTACGCCTACTGCTTTATTTGTGCTTCCCGTTTTTGCAGGTAGGCATTCCGCACCGCGCTGTAGAGGTCGATCACGGTCTCCTCAACCCCTTCGTAGAGTTCGAGGTTGAGTGAGCGGCGGTTGACGGCGTCAGTAAAGGCGATGCCCGCCAGCGTGCCGGTGGTCGTCGCCCCGTCCGCTCCCGCGGCAAACGGAAGGATATAGTTTAGCGGGTTCATGGCCGCGTCAACGATGGACCCTAGGCCATCCCGAACATCCGTCGGCGGAAGAAATGGCAGCACAAGATAAGGGCCGGGACCCACCCCATAAAATCCTAAAGTCTGCCCTGTGTCCTCGTCGCTTTTCTCGATACCAAACCCGTCCTTCGCAAGATCGATAAGCCCGCCGACGCCTATGCTAGTGTTGATTGTAAACCGGGCTACTTCCCGCCCGGCTCCCACAAACTTACCCTGTGCCAAGCTATTCACCAGACGCGACGGCATGTTGGTATTGTCAATGGCGTTGCGCAAACTGCGCTGAACCACTTCCGGTATGACGAAGTTCCACGCTCGAGCCACAGGCTTAAGGACGTACCGGTCTAAGACATCGTGATCGAACCAGAACATCTTGCTGTTAAATGGCTCCCAAGGGTCTGACTCCTGGTCCTGTTGGGCCACCGGTTCTATTTGCCCGGTTGCCGCCGTGCTCGTTGCCGCAGTAGCCGCGATACTGACGGTAATCAGCATGATCAGCGCAACGGTTAACTCAACGAAAGACTTTTCCTTCGTCTTATTTTGATTCATCTTTTGCCTCATTGTTGTCTCCCCCCACAGAGCTTCATTGCCATGTATTGACCCCTTATCAACGCATCTACCAAGCGGAGATCCGGTACCCCTACAGCTGTTTCTAGTTCCTGGAAATTGGCGTGAACAACTCACGGGTGCCCGGGTCACTGCTTCGTCGGCGTCGTCCTACTTGTTGAGAGGCCAGTCCCTCGCAATGCCTCGGACACGCTCGCTCATCGCTATTGCTGAAGCAATCAGTTGCGCCCCGCTCCAGCACAATAGCACCAGTAAATAATTGCCAGCTGTGTCAACGCGATCAACCGCCGTTAAATCTAGACGTAGGGAACGACCGGCAAGTGTTGAGTTTACAGTCCGCCACGAGTCCTCTAACTCGGTGACCTAGGTCCCGCCGAGGTTGCCTTCAAGCCTCAACGTGACCTGGTTCGGTTCGTCCTGTACGGTGATTCTGAGCATGCGTTTTCCCGATGCACTTGATCAAAAGGCAATCGCTGTGCCGAGCGTCAAGGCGACACTCAATCGGTTCGCAAATCGTTGAACGAGACGACAAATGGAGGAACCAGAGCGTCAGTCGAATACACCGTGCCAACGCTCTGGTGTTAACGGGCTAGCAGCTGCCAACCCATTAGCACTCGCTGTGCGAATCAAAGCTCGCATGAATATTACATCCCAGGGCGGATAATGCCGAGCTTTTTCAAGCGGAACTGGAGCGTCGAGCGATTTATTCCGAGGCGCGCCACCGCCCCGCGTGGTCCGGCGAGAACCCACTGGGTCGCGTTGAGGATTGCCAGAATGTGCGCGCGTTGGGCTTCTTCTAGCGTTTGGTCCTTTTCATTGTCTCGGCGAGGTGCGGTGCAGTTATCAAGATCTTGGAGCGGAATCTGCAGAACGGGTCCATGAGAGAGAATCACCGCGCGCTCGATAAGATTCTGTAGCTCGCGGATGTTTCCCGGCCACGGGTATCGTGTTAAGACCGCCATTGTTTCGGCAGGGATCGTCTCAATCGTCCGGTTCATCCGCCGGGCAAAACGCTGAGCAAAATGATTTACCAGCAATGGGATGTCTTCCGAGCGTTCCCGCAAGGCTGGCACGTAAATAGGAAAAACATTCAGCCGGTAAAACAGGTCTTCGCGAAATTTCCGCTGCTCAACCATCTTTTGGAGTTCGCGATTGGTGGCCGCGATCAGGCGTGCATCGGTTCGCAGCGTGCGCGTGCTTCCCAAACGTTCGAACTCCCGTTCCTGGAGCACGCGCAGCAGCTTGGTCTGAAGCTCGAGCGGGATGTCGCCGACCTCATCCAAAAATATCGTTCCGCCATCGGCCAGCTCAAAGCGGCCGATGCGTTGCGCGATAGCGCCGGTAAAAGCGCCTTTCTCGTGGCCGAAGAGCTCGCTTTCGAGCAAGCCTGTTGGAATGGCGGCACAGTTGAGCTTAACAAAGGGCCGCCGTGACCGAGAACTGGCGGCATGAATGGCTCGCGCTATGAGTTCTTTGCCCGTCCCTGTTTCGCCCAAAATCAGCACCGTCGATTCCGTCGGTGCGACAACCCCCACCTGCTTTAGCACCGCCTTCAGAGCCGCACTCGTGCCCACAATCTCCTCAAAATTGTGCGTGCCGGTGTCTCCGTTTGGCTGTCGCGCCGTGTGATCGCGCGCAATCGCCTGATGGATCGCACGCAGCAGATCCTCACGGTCAATGGGTTTGGTGAGAAACTCCAGTGCCCCCGCCTTTATGGCCCGCACCGATGTCGGGATATCTCCATAGCCGGTGATAAAAATAATAGGTATTTTAACACCCGCCTTGGCCAGCTCTTGCTGCAAGTCAAGACCGCTTAGGCCAGGCAACTGTACATCGAGCACCAGGCAACCAGGAGCCTTCGGACGCTCGGCTGCCAAAAACTCCTGCGCTGATGAAAATGTTTGCGCGCTCAATCCTGCCGAGCGAATGAGATTCCTCAGACTTTCTCGGGTATCCCTGTCATCGTCAACGATGAACACCAATGCGTTCTTCTCATTCATGATGAAACCTCCTGGCCGATTTCCGACATATTGTCGGTCCCAAAAAGAAATTTAAGGAACCTTATGATTGAGAGCCGAATCTATTGCTTCAAGCAGCGTTTCTTTTTTGCAAGGCTTGTACAAAAAAGCCACCGCACCGGCCGCGAGCGCTCGCGCCCGCGCGTCGTCGTCTGCGTGCGACGTGATGAAAACGATCGGGATGCGCGAGTTGGCGGCTCTCAGCTGACGCTGAAGATCCAGTCCACTCATACCTGGCATCCGCACATCAAGAAGCAAGCAATCCGTATCGTGCAATTCATTCGAGTTCAGGAACTCCTCGGCCGAAGAGAAACCGTGCGTGCGCATCCCAACGGATCGCAACAAGTTGTTAAGCGAGTTCCTGAGAAAATCGTCATCGTCTACAATTGAAATGAGCGGAGCAGGCGCCATGGACTGATACTTCCCTTTCTATTGTGGTCTGAACACGCCTTTTCTCCTAGTACTGTAACGTCGTGTAATAAAGAATTCTATTAGGCTTTCGGCTGTTAGGGTGGTCTGTTTGGCAAGGTAACCAGTACTTTAGGACAGGGGGGTGGAAAATTGCCCTCACCCTAGCCCTCTCCCATCAGAATGGGCGAGGGAATTTTTTAAATCCTATATTGCCCTCGCCCGCTTTGCGGGAGAGGGTAAAGGTGAGGGCTTCGTATAAGGTGCAGCGCCGTATTTCAACGCAGTGAAGTAGAATAAGGACGACGCGGGACAGCTGTATTACTTCACGGTAGCGATTCCGAGCTTGTAGGCCATCTTGACCAGCTCGGCCACTGAATCGGCGCCCATCTTTTCCATGACCTGATGGCGGTGATTTTTGACTGTAGTCTCGCTGGTGCGAAGCTCTCCCGCTATCTGCTTGTTGAGTAGCCCGGCAACCACAAGCGTCATTACTTCACGCTCACGGGGCGTCAACGAATCATACCGAGTGTGGAGTTCTTCGTTTTTGGCCCGCTGTTCGCGGGTGCTGCGGTCTCGTTCCAGTGCCTGCTGAATCGCATCGAGCAGTTCTTGGTTACGGAAAGGTTTGGTCAAAAACTCCACGGCTCCGGCCTTCATCGCTTGCACCGTCATGGGAATATCACCGTATCCAGTGATGAATATGATCGGAACCTCTATTTTGGCTTCGGCCATGCGCTTCTGCAGGTCGAGGCCGCTAAGCCCCCGAAGTCTTACGTCGAGCACCAGGCAGGCGGGCACATCCGGGCGCTTGCTCCGCAAAAAGTCCTGCGCTGACGCGAAGACTTCTACCTGCA
>VBKE01000261.1 GCA_005879605.1 Deltaproteobacteria bacterium | reverse complement strand
GCAAAGGCTTGGCCGTCAACGCCGCCCCAACCCGGCGCGATGCGTTCCAGCGCCGTAATCATTTTTCCTTCGGCGACTTGGATCTGGATGGTCCAGGTATTTTCCGGGCCCGGAATATAAGTGACGAGCTGCGCCGCCGTCGGATCGGTGACGTCGAGAACGCTCCAGCCGCGATGCCAGAGATGCGCGAGATAGAGGTACCAGCGGCCGTTCACTTCCTGCATGGCCAGCTTGAATGCAGGGCGGCCCTCAAGATCATGATAGCCCAGGACCTCGACGTCTCGCGCGTAGTAACCGGATGGAATCATGTTTCGCTTACAGAACTATTTCAGCAGGCAACGGCTGTCAATGGGAGCGCCAACAATCAACGGCTGAGGGTGACACCCACTTTGTCACAATACTTCCCAACGGGACATCGGCTGCACAACGGTGAAATCGGCCGGCAAAGGTGCTGGCCGAATGAAACCAGGAGATCGTTGTATTCGATCCAGTACTGTTTCGGAAGTTTTTCCCTGAGGGCAAACTCGGTCTTCTCGGGCGTCGTGGTTTTGACATAGCCCCAACGATTGGAAATACGGTGAACGTGCGTGTCCACGCAGATGCCCGGCTTCCGGTAACCTAAGGTGACAACGAGGTTGGCGGTTTTGCGACCGACGCCTTTGAGTTTCAAGAGTTCGTCGATCTCATCCGGAACTCTGCCGGAGTAATCGCGCAGCAGCACTTTACAAATTTCTCGGATCACCTTTGCCTTGGTTCGATAAAAGCCCACGGGGTAGATTGCTTTCTCGATTTTTTTAGCTGTCAACTTCAACATTTCCTGAGGTGAGTCGGCCAGGGCGAACAGACGGTGCGATGCCTGCGCAGTCGTCGAGTCTTGTGTCCGGAGACTCAAGATGCACGAAATCAATACTCTAAATGGGCTTCTATAAGTCTCCGCCATCAGTGTGACGATGGGCGTCTCCCATTTGGGCACCTCCCGCCGCAGTATGCGGATTGCGGCGTGAATGTCTCGGTCTTTCACGGTACTGGTCTTTCTCGCTCCGATTGGGTAAATTGAAGACGTTTCATACCACAGATTGTTATCCGGTCAAAATTTCTTCAGCCATGGTTGCCGATAAAATCGCCAATGCCCTGCAGTCTCGATCGCCCAAAAATCTCACCGGCGATCACTATAAGCTCGCGGCCGTCTTGATGCCGATCCAAGAGCGCGAGGACGGCGATTATCTGGTATTGACCAAGCGGGCTGAGCAGCTCAATCACCATCGCGGCCAAATAGCCTTTCCAGGAGGGCGAGTCGACGCCGGCGATCGCGGCGAGTTAGCAGCCGCTCTGCGCGAAAGTCGCGAAGAGATCGGCATCGACCCGTCCGACGTGCGGGTGCTCGGGCGACTCGATCAAGTGACGGCGGCCGCTGATTTCGTCGTCACGCCTTTCGTGGGGGTGATCCCGCCGTTTTACGAGTTCCGTTTGAATCCCGCTGAGACCGACGCGGTCTTCTCGGTTCCCATCGCAGCCCTGCTGGAGCCGGAGTGTGTCATGATTGCCGATCATCTCTCGTCCCACGGAGAACCCGTTTATCACTTCTACTGCAATGGCTGGGACATCTGGGGTGCGACGGCCAGAATCATCGTGCAGTTCTTGGACTTAGTTTATGGATATCAGATCAAGAAGAGTTAGCGGCAACATTCTGGCGCCGGTGGTTTTGTTCTTGCTTTCTGCATGTGCGCCGGTACCTTACCTGTTCCTGCAGTACGGGACGGAACTCAAGCAAATGGACCTAGCGAAAGTGGTTGCTGACAATCCGCTGGGTCCGACTGAAAATATTAAAATCACGACCTTGGGCCAGGGACAGGGCGCGAGCCATCATCTTGTGCAGGTTCGCGATCGCGAATCGCCACATGTGCATAAAACGCACGATGGCACGGTCATGATGATTAGCGGCCGGGGCTATTTAATGATGGATAATAAACGAATTGAATTGGCACCAGGAGACATTGTTTACATTCCTCGCGGCGCCGTCCACTATTATGTCAATACCGCCCGGGCGCCGAGCGTTGCCTTCGTGGTTTTTTCCCCGCCGTTCGACGGCAAAGACTACGTTCCCGTAAAAATCCCATAGCGAACTCGATCCCTCCACCTGATGTCGAAAAAGATCTCGCTCTGCGTCGTGTCAGCGATCCTGCTGGCTGCGCCTTTTTTGTTTCCGCCGCTGTTTGCGCTCGCGTGGGCGGCTTTTGTCCCGCTTTTTTGGATCATTCACGAAGCCGAAGGTTTGCGTCGGGCGGTCTACTTCGGCTGGCTCATGGGTTTCTTCACGCATCTGATCGGCTTTCACTGGCTGGTTTATACCATCAGCATTTTCGGAGGTTTTCCCTATCCAGTCAGCACCGTCGTGTTTCTGATCTACGCCGCGTTGCAGGGGCTTGAGATGGCACTGTTCGCGCTGCTCGTCAAAAGATTAGGCTTCGGCCCGTGGCATGTGTTCCCCGCTTTATTCTGGGTGATGATCGAATTTTGGTTTCCACTGCTCTTTCCCTGGCACCTGGCCAACAGCCAGGTCGTTTTTACGAGTTTCATTCAAACCGCTGACCTTGTAGGACCCTACGGCGCGAGCTTTGTCGTTATGTGGTTTAACGCCGCGCTTTATCGAGCCTGGAAGCCAAAGCAACAAGCGCGATGGCAGCCGGCTTTGATGGCGGCATTGCTTGCGGCCACTGCTAGTATTTACGGCGTGCTGAGGCTGGGAACAATCACAACGGAGATGGCGCAAGCGCCAAAATTGAGCGTTGGCGCGGTTCAAGGAAATATAGATATCGATCTAAAATGGAATCCCGTGCTGGTGAAGCACAACTTGGAAATAAATCGAAACCTCACAAAACAAGTCGCCGACATGCCACTGATCGTCTGGCCGGAGACCGCCGTCGAAGATTGGGTGCCGGAAAATCTCGCGCAGCTGCCGCCGGACGTCATGCCGGCGTTGAGCTCTCAGAAGTCATACTTTATCTTCGGCGCGAAAAGTTTTCTGGGCAATCTCTTCGGTCCTGGTTTCAAAGCGTTCAATACGGCATTCCTCACCGACGGACAAGGGCGAGTTCTGACCCGTTACCACAAGCAAGTATTGCTGGCGTTTGGCGAGTATCTGCCGTTTTCGAGCATTCTATCCAAATTGCCGGCGATGCCATTTTCCGACGGCTTCACTCCCGGCGAGGGTCCGCATACGCTTGACCTGGCCAACGGAATAAAGATCGCTCCGCTCATCTGTTACGAAGATCTAATGCCCGAGCTTTCGCGGGCCTTTGTGAAGACGAGCAAGGCAAACGTCCTAGTCAACCTGACCAACGACGCCTGGTACGGAAAAACCGTCGCGCCGTGGCAGCACGCTCGACTCGCGCAATGGCGCGCGATTGAGACCCGGCGCACGTTACTGCGGGTCACGAATACCGGCGTCACGTCAGTGATCAATGCCAAGGGAGAAATGACGCAGGCGTTGCCGATATTCACCCCGGCAGTGCTTAAAGCGCAGGTCGATATCTTGGAAGGCGAGACGCTCTATACGCGCTTCGGCGATTGGTTTGCGTGGGGAATGACCTTCGTTTCAATCGGGATTGTCTTGCTGCGCCTGCGTAGCCCAGGCGAATCGCCGTCGAGTTGAACTCTGGTATTTTCTAGACCACACGAAACGTAAGCTCGCGCTTACCGAGCCGGCGCGCGCCGTTGGCTTCGATGACGACGGTGTCGCCGGCGCGGATCGAATCGCGCATCTCGCCTTGCTTGGCCGCCGGCTTCAAGATAAAAACATGGCCTGCTTTGAGCTTCGCGTTGACTTCAGGGAAATCTCTTCTTGCGCCCCAGAGCATCGGCGCGTCTTCGCCGAGACCGCGTCCATGCATGAGGGCGCCGTCGGGCTCGTAGCCGGCCGTTTTCACCTGGTCTTGATAAAAAGCCACCACTTCACCAAAGCTCAAACCCGGCTTGAGAAGCTTTAGCATCTTATCGAAGATCACTTTCGTCGTGGCGAAAATCTTTTGTAGCTCCTCGGCGGGAGGGCCGAGGGAAATCGGCTGCAGAGCTTGGGCGATATAGCCGGCGTATTTGGCTTCCACTTCCGTGTTGATCAGGTCTCCCGGCTTGAGCGCGCGGGTCGTGACGACTCGCTGAGCCCAAGGAACCTCCGGCCCGCCGGTGCCGAAGAGCAGCATCGTGATGGGCTCGCCACCTTGGCGGACGATCTCGCGCAGCATTTCTGCGATCAGTTGATTCTCGGTAACCCCCGGCCTGGAGTGGGCGATGAGCACGTCGAGGGCAGAACTGATGATGGCCGCGGCGCTTTCAATGAATGCGATTTCTTCGACGCTCTTTACCGAGCGGACTTCCTGCATGAGATCCGTAGCGTTGACGAATTGCACATTAGGCAAAGCCTGGCGAATCTTCTCGTAGGTTCCCCAGGGCACGACGCCTTCGGGCGCGCGCACCAAGCCGGCCAGTGCGATCACGCCGACTCTCTCGGAGCGTAACTCTTTCAAGCGTTCGATGACCGGCTCGCCGTAGGAACGGCGCGACGGTCGGAGATCGTTCACCCACTCTTGCGCCAGTCCCCACCACTCGATTTCGTTGGCGCCGCGCACCACCGCCGTGACTTCACCCTCGACAGGAAACACGGCGGCAACTTCGGTTTGAAAACCGCCGATCTCTGTCAGATAGCGGATGTCGGCGCCGAACTGGTCCCAGTGGCCCTGGTTGGGAAGAGCGATCAACGCATCGAGGCCTGCCTGCTTCATTTCAGCGCGAACCAATCTCCAGCGCCGGTCTCGCTCGTGAAGTGAGAAGGTGGGGATGATCGGTTTTTCGATGGGCATCGGATCGCCTAACTAGCGTGCTGGAACTAACCTTGGTTAAAGAACCTCCGCAGATCCGTGCCCGATTTCCCCCTTTGGCAAAGGGGGTAAGGGGGATTTCAGTGCGACCGGCAGAACAAATCCCCCTCGTCCCCCTTTTTCCAAGGGGGACTTCAGCGGCTCACTGCTGTGAAATTTTTAAACGAACTTCAGAAACACCACACTAGCACTAGCTGGATTTCACGCCCCGGTCGAAACGCGAAAGGCCACGGCCGAGTTTTTCCCGGTTCTCGGCAGTGCGTTTCCATTTTTCTTCGTTTGAGATGAGCGACCAGTTTTCTGTGCCAAGCGCGGTCAACTGAAGCTTATTGGTATCCGGATCGGAGAAATAGAGACTTCGTTCTCCCCGCGCGCGCAGCCCGTCCTCGGCGCGAAAATCGCCCTGATTGGCGCCGCCCCACGCCGGAATCAATTCCAGCATGCGATCGAAGTCTTCTTGGCTGACATTGAACGCGACGTGGACCGCCCGGCCGTGCCTCTTGGTGCGATCGGACAGCGCGGCAACCGGACTAACGCCGATCATCTGGTGATTGGGAAACTCGAAGAAGGTTTCACCTTGATCTTCGCCTAACGGTTTAAGCCCGAGCGCTTCGGTATAAAATCTCTTGGCGCGCGGGAGATCGGTGGTTTCAAAGACCACATGACTCAAGCAGATCTCGCCGAGCGACTGCCGGTTCATACAGATTTCGATGTGATTATTGTCAAAGTCAGTAAAACGCAACGAGCGCGCAAAGGGTGAAGTGCTTGCGTGCTCCCGGATCTCGCTGTCGACGATACCGGATTTCCTGATTTGCTCAACCGTCGACGTAAACTTCTCCTCCGAACCAATGGCCACGCCGTAGCGCGGCGCGCCGCTGGGCGACGGCTCGGTTTGGATGCCGGGTAAATTCAGGCCGATAATATTTTCGCCGGCCTTTACGTAGGTGTGTCTTGGCGAGCCGTCGGCGTTCTTTCGCTGGGTGAGAAACGTTAGGCCCACGGTTTCCAGGTAGAACTTCTCGGATCGCGGCAAATCCCGAACCGGGATGGCGATATGATCGAGGGTTTCGGCTCCGAACATAGTTTACCTTTCTGCCACTAGATAACCCAAGGCTAGTTTCTTTGCTTCAAGACGACCTCGTCGAGAATCTGCAGGCCGTCTTTGTAGAACGTATGGTTTTGCTCGACGGTATTGAGCTGAACGCGGGGCGTCCCCAAGAAATTCTGCAGTTCTTTCATACGCGGATAAATCGGCTCGACTTTGGGATGCGCCACGACGCGACCTTCCTTGGCGATTAGTTGCTGACCGGGTTCGGATAAAAGAAAGTCATAGAACAAAGCCGCAGAGTAGGGATGAGGCGCATTGCGCGCCATCGTGAGCGGGTACATGAGCGCCGGGATCAGGTCTTCCGCCACCCAATCCACCGGCGCGTTCTGTGCCCGCAGGCTCTCGTTGTTATACGCGTATGTGGTAACCGCTAACGGAGCTTCGCCCGCCATCATCATTTGAGTCGTGGTGTCGCGGCCAACACGAATCAAAAGCTGTTGCTGAGCGAGCCGGGTCAAATAGCTCACCGTTTTTTCTCGCCCCCAAACTGCGAGCAAGGCCATGACCTCCTCCAAGGACGATTCGTCGAAGAGGATCTGGCCTTTCCAGCGCGGCTGAAGCAGCTCTTCCCACGTCTTGGGCACATCCTTGCGCGCCACTTTTCGCGGATTAAAAGCGAAGACGCGAAAAGCATAATTCATGTTTGTGAAATAGGTTCCTTTGGAGAGGGCGGGGTAGACCGTTCGCAAGGGCGTCTCATAGCGGCCGATGAGATTTTTTTCGAGCAGCGCCGGCAGCAGGTCGGTTGAAGGCTTGATGACGTCCACCAGGTTGCGGCCGGCGTTGGCTTCGGCAATCACTCTTTGAGTCACCTGTCTGGTCTTCGCGCGCCAAACTTTGGGGTTCGTGAACGGGTAGGCTTTTTTGAAGGCTTGGATATACCGATTGGCGTTTTCGAGTCCGGTGTTGGTGTACCAGACCATTTCGCCTTCGCTCTTGGCGCCTTCGATGAGCTTTTTCTCCCGTTCGGCGGCTGGAAGTTTTTCGAGAGATTTCCAAATCTCTTCGGGCGACGCGGCGGCAGAGATACTCGCGCCAGGTGGAAGGCTGAAGACAACCGCGGCGACCAAAACAATTGCGAGCCGATTCATTTATGGAACGTCGTCAATGAGCTAGCTCTGATCATTGAGTCGTGTCAGCGCTCGAGCGGCGAGCCCTCCAGAGCGAAGGCAATGGGCCTGTGCCTTCAAGCGGCCTGCAAGCTGAGTTTGTGGAGCGAAAGCCCGGGAAAATGCGAGCGCCGAGCCAAGCACCAAACAAGGCATTGCAACTGTTCGTCCCCTTCGACCCGGCTCAGGGCAGGCCTGTGCCTTCACTCCTCCGGGCTCGCCCCTCGATTGCCACAAGTGTCGTAGTTTTCTTTTGCCCTTGAATAATGCAGTTTAAGCCTGCCATTCGTATTGCCTGGTTCCCGTGCCCCCATAGGTGGCGCCCAAGCGCTCCATCTCTCTCCGATGGGTTTCGGCGTCGGGAAACCTGGCGGAGAACTCCAGCGCGTAGCCGTCGGGGTCCTTGAAATAAATCGAGATACTCGTCGAGCCGCCGTGGACTTTGGGTCCGTCGTAGGGAATTTTCAATTTCTGCAAGCGCTCGAGGGCTTGATCGATTTCGTTCGGCTCTATGCTGAAGGCGAAGTGGAGGAAGCGGGCGCCGGGCTTCGGCGGATCAGCCGGATCTTCGACAAACAGATCAAAGCCGTAGTCACCGACGGTCACCAACTGATGCACCGGCCTCCCGGCGTTCTTGTCTTTCTCATTGAAGCCGCGCGAGCGGCCGGCTTTACCACCGAACACGTCCTGGTAAAACTTCACCGATCGTTCCAAATCCTTCACGACAAAAGCCAAATGATCGACTTTGGGCTGCATAAAAACCTCCGGACGGCGTTTTAGAAGTGAATTTCAGTCTGACTCTATGGCAGACAAAGAAGCACTGTCAAGGCGATCAAATATAGCTTCAAGATCCTTCACTTCGTTCAGGATGACAACCTTTTTAAGTGTCATTCTGAGCGGGAGCGAAGAATATCTCGTCTTGTCACGTGCTTAATGCCGGCTCAAAATGGGCCACACCCAAAGCAGTAGCTCTAACGATTAGCGGGGTTGCTGCGCCGGCTTCAAGATCTCATCGACAATGCTGTGATCGACGATTTGCTTGTAGGGCAGATTGACATTTTCGCCGGTGCTCTTGCCCATGAGATCGAGCGCGACCTGAAACTGCCGCTCGGTAAAGTAAGGATAGCTCAGAGTCACGCCGTCCTCATAGGCGGCCTCGACGATTTCTTGATCTTGGAGCCGGAGATTGGTTCGGATGAGTCGAAGGCACAGCTCTTTGTCGCTTTTTTGTTTCTCGACCGACTGGTGCATGCCTGCCAGTAACGCCTTCAGGGCTTTCCGTTTGCTCTGTAAGACATCTCTTCGCACGAATAGTATGGAAGGCGGAAACGGATAATCGGGGCGTTCGAGCTTCGCGAGATCCGGAAAGCCTTTCTTCTTGAGCTGCAACGTGTAGTAGCGGTTGAAAACGCTGCCGCTGGCCCGCCCCGATTCAACCGCCAGCAACCGCGACCCCTGTCCGCCGGCACCGAGAAAGGTCACCCGGCGCGGGTCCACATTGAATCGTTCCAGAATCGCGACCGCATAGCCGTGGTCGGCGGATTTGGGCCGGCTCGTGGCGAGCGCTTTACCTTCCAATTCCTTTACGGCTCGAATGGCGGGATGAACGACGAGCCAATGTTCGGAAGCCGACGCCCAGGCGCCGATGACCGCCAGCGGCGGCGGGTTCTTGGAGGTCAAAGCCGCAAACATCGTCTGGGGAGTGCCGAAAATGACATCGACCTCTCCGGCTAACAGCGCTTGAGCGGAAAGCGTGGATTGCATCCAGATGAGTTCTACATTGACTCCCTGACGCGCGAAGTAACCTTGGTCTTGCGCTATCCAAAGCGGCAGCAGTGAGGAGCCGATAAAAAGCGTGCTGACGCGCAATCGCTCGCGCTCCTGGCTCCAAGCGCTCGGCAAGAACGAAAGCACGATGCATACGAGAAGCGAGAAAAATGCGGCGCGGACCCGTAGGCAATCTAGTCTGTTTCCCACTTTCAGGCTGGCTTTGCTGCGAAGGCAGGCGCGGAGACGACACCGCCGAGACGCAGAGAACACAGAGAGGTGAGCAAAAACTCTGCGAACTCTGCGTCTCCGTAGTAAGTCCTCGTCATAGCTAAGATGAATCGCGATCTAAGAAGAAACCCATCACGAGCCTCGCAGCGCGCGGCAGCGCTCCGGCGGGAGCCGTAAACAAACGGTGTCTCCCTGTCGCACCGACGTAGACGGGTGGAGCTTGACCCGCAGCCTTTGACTGCCAACGGATAGCTGGCATTCGAGAGCGTCGCCCATGAAAATCACCGCCTCAACCCTGGCGCTAAGCACGTTCTCCTGCCGGTCGCTGGCCGCGGTTATCAACTGGATATCTTCGGGCCGCACCACCAGCACAACCGGTTCGCCTGGAGCGATTCCATCCGGCAAAACGCAGCGCAAATTTCCGCTGGCCGTTTCCGCTTCTCCCAACCGGTTTTTTCCCACGGAGATGCTTCTTACCCGTCCTTTTAAAAAGTTCGTGAGGCCGATGAAGTTGGCGACGAACCGCTCCTGCGGCGCCTGATAGATCTCCATCGGCGTGCCACTTTGGACGATGCCTCCCTGATCCATCACCGTGACGACATCGGACATCGTGAGCGCTTCCAATTGATCATGCGTAACGTAGAGCGTCGTGATCCCCAACCGTTTCACCAACTCACGCAGCTCAAAGCGCGTCTCTTCTCTGAGCTTTGCGTCCAGGTTGCTGAGCGGTTCATCCAGGAGCAGGACGCGAGGCTCTTTGACCAGCGCTCGCGCCAGGGCGAGTCGCTGTTGCTGCCCGCCGCTCAGAAACGGCGCGGGCCGATCGGCCAAGCCATCGAGCTGCACCAGCGCCAGCGCTTCGCCGACTTTCTTGCGGATTTCTTGTTGGGATTTCCGCTTCATCTCGCGGAGCGGAAAAGCGACGTTTTCAAAGACGTTCAAATGCGGCCAGATGGCGTAGGATTGAAACACCATGCCGATGTCGCGCTTGTAAGGCGGGACGGTGATGCCGCGCGAGGACGAGAAGACCAAATCGTCGCCGACAAAAATCTCTCCTTCATCCGGCTTCTCCAAGCCGGCGACGGAACGCAAGGTCGTCGTCTTGCCACAGCCGCTGGGTCCGAGCAATGTGTAGAACTGCCCCGGCTTCACTTCGAGGCTGATGCCGCGGACGGCGTGCACGGAGCCGCGGTCGGTCTGGTAGCGGAGATGGAGATTCGCAATGCGAATCACGGCCCTACCATCTGCACGGTCTGCCGGCGAAAGCTCAGGAGACGAATGACCACGGTGAGCAGCACCAGCGCGACCATCAGCAGGGTGCCGATGGCCGCCACGGCGGGCACGTAGCCGTCGTCCCACATATTCCAAATAAGAATCGACAGAACCTGATTGTTCGGTCCTTCGTAGAGAATCAACGGCATGCCGGCGACGCGCACCGCGTGGAGCACAACCCAGATCCAGATCCCGGCGAAGGTAGGCATCAGCAGCGGCACGATGACGCGCCGCATGGCGCGCCACGGCGAAGCGCCGCTCACGTAAGCGGCCTCTTCCAGCTCTTTATGGATCTGCAGCAACGCGGCATTCATGGCGCGCGTGCCGTAGGAGAGAAAAGAGATTGTAAAGCCGATGGAAATTGCCCAGACCGTGCCGTAGATCGGGAGAAAGTCCAATTTGAGAAAGAGCCAGAAGAAGGCGATGCCCATGACGATTCCCGGAATCGCGTGCGGCACGAAGGCGAGCTGGTCGAGGAGCTTTCGGCCCCAGAATTTGCTGCGCACGACGACGATGGAGACGAGGAACGACAGCAACACGGTGGCCGTTGCCGTGACCGTCACCATGATCACCGTATTTTGCAGCGCCGAGCCGACCTTTTCGTATTGCGAGAGCAGCCGGTAATTTTTTAAGGTCATCACTTTGAGCGCGTTCCAGGACGGAGCTTGAAGGTACGGCAGAAAGGAGGTGTAGAGGAAAACCAAGAAGGGCACGACGACGGCGACGAAAAGAAAAAGCAGGGCGCAAGCGAGCGCGGGATATTTCCATTTTCCGAGGTCCTGCTGCCGCGGTCGATAGCCTTTTCCCGTAACGATCGTGTACCTTTCGGCGCGGCTGATCATCCTGGCGTAAAAATAAGTGGTGCCGACGGCGATGACCAGATAGACCATCGCCAGGGCATTCGCCTGGCCGTAAACGGGCATAAAGGTGGCCGTGCGGACGATGGCGTAGATCTTGGTGCTGAAGACATAAATCCCCGCCGGCAGTCCCAGGATGCCGGGGATCTCGAACACCTCGAGGGCGGTCATGGCTTGATAAATCATCACGGCAACCAGCCCGGGCGCCAGCAGGCGGAGCGTCACCTTGCGCAGGGCGGAGCTCGGTCTCGCGCCGGAAACTGCCGCCGCTTCCTCGAGCGCCGGGTCCATGCTGCGCATCAGCGGCAGCAGCATGAGAAACGCCGTGGGCACGAGCCGTAGCGCTTCGAGAACCACCATGCCGCCGAGCGAATAGACGTTGATGATCGGCGCGTCGGCTCCGAACCAATCTTTCAGCGTATTGTTAACGAAGCCGATGCGCGGGCTGAACAGCAAAACCCAGGCCATTGCCTGGAGCATGCCGGGAACGGCCAGACTCATCGGCACGCCGGCATAAACCAAAGTCTTGCCCGGCATATTAGTGCGCTCCACCAGCCAGGCGAGCGAGACAGCCAATACGAGCCCAAGCGCGGTGCTGCCCGCGACATAGATGACGGTGTTGACGAACAGCTCGATGGTTCCGGGATCCGAATAGACCTTGATGTAGTTCACCAGCCCCATCGTCGAGAGAGAAAAATCGGTGGGCAGGCGGGCGGTGCTGAAGCTTCCGAGGATCAGAAAAGATAGCGGCGCCGCCACCAGAAAGAAAACCAGAAAAAAAATCGCGTGCTGCCAGAGGCGGAGCCGAAAATTTTCTCCCATCGCTATCTGCGTTTGCCGCCGCTCCGAATCCAGAGCGATTCCCAGAACTCGAGCAGCTTCGGCTGGATCTCGATCTCTGCCGCCGGGTCCCTCATGGATTTCTCCTTGCCCACGATCTGGTCGGCGAAGGGGAGGAGCTCTTTGCGCTGCAAATCTTTGTGCACCGGCGGCGCGTAATCGGAAACGTATTGAGCGATCTGCCCCTCTTTGCTGAGGAACCAGTTTATGAACAGCCGCGCGGCGTTGAGGTTCGGCGCCCCTTTGAGAATCGCCATCTCGGAGACGGCGACGGGCGCCGGCTCGGGACAGGTGTAACTCACCGGCGCGCCGTCCAGGGTTTTCTGGTAGGTGCGGTACTCGGCCGAGGGAATCGTGCCGTAGAACTCGCCCGCCGCCAAAAGCTCAAGCAAGGCGTTCATCCCTTCCCTGCGAAGCTGCGGCTTGGTCTCGTTGAAAAGTTTGGTGAGAAAATCTTTGGTCCACTTTTCGCCCTTGGCCTGCCAGAGCTGCAGCGCCCAAAGCTGGGGGCGGTTTCCCAGCGCGAGGTTGCCGTTCCGCCATTTGGGGTTCGTCAGAAAATCTTCCCATTTTCTCGGCAGCTCCTCTTTGCGGATCTGTTTCGTGTTGTAAGCCATACACCAGTAGCGCATGTGCATGCCAACCCAAAAGCCGTTGGGGTCGAACGTGTGCTGCGGATTGTTTTTCAAGTTGGGAATCTGTTTGAGATTCTCCAGTGCGCCGGCCTCCTGGTACATGAAGAAGCTGCCGCCGAGGCCGGTGACGATGTCGCTGACGTATTTTTTGTTCTTATAGGCTATGAGTGTTCGAATCGCCCGGTCCTCGTGGCTCGCGCGGTTGTATTCCGTCGCGATGAACGGATAGCGCTCCTTAAACGGCGCGAAGAGCACTTCCGCTTGCGGCGGGTCGATCGTGGAGAAGACGCGGAGCTTGCGCTCTTTGTTGGCGCCGTCGAGCCAGGCTTTGGGCACCTCGAGCTCTCTGTCGATATCGGAGAGCAGCGCCGGATCGAGCTTGAGCTTTTTGAGCATTTCCTGCGTCGGTTTGGGCAGGGGCGCGGAGAAGCTTGCGCTTGCGGCGGCGAGGCAAAGCGCCAGAGAGATAGCGGCAAGCTTTATCATCATCTTACCGTAACTCATGTGACTCCTCCTGCGGTCCGTCGTGAGGCTATGGAGATAACTCTCGGCTGTCGAGAGCGCGATGGCGCTCCGTCTTTATTATTCTTTGTTCGGCTGGGGAAGATACTTCCGGAGCAACGGCGACTCGTAGTTGGCGCGTTCGACCGTGCTCATATGGGTGTAAAATTTTCCCAGCGGCTTCCCATCGGGAGAATATTTGGTTCCCATGTAGAGAAGCGGGTTGGAGTCCTCGCGATAAAGCTCGCCTTCGACGGCGCCCTTGCGAACGTGCGTTGCCAGGACCTCGCCGACGAATAAGTCCATCTCTTCGCCGAAGGGGATTTGCTGCACCACGCGGTACTCGACGTTGCCGATGGCTTCGCCGATCAACGGCACGGAAATTTTCGCAGGTTTGACGGCCGTGAGACCGGCTGCCTGCCATTTGTCGACGTCACGGCCGGAGATGTAACCCGCGAAGACGACGATATCCATCATCTTATCCGTAGGCGCGCTCATGACAAACTCGCCGCGTTCGAGGAGAAAGTCATAAGTCAGCGTCCTCTTCTGGATTGCCACGATCATGCGAGAGGGCTCGAAGCCCGTAGGCGTAAACCACATGGCGGTGAGAAAATTGAGCCGGTTTTTCGCCCCGCGGGTGACGACGA
>VBKE01000010.1 GCA_005879605.1 Deltaproteobacteria bacterium | reverse complement strand
GATGATCTGAAGTACATTCGCTTCGGTGAGGTCGTTCCCGGCGCAACCGCGACTTACTACCGGGACGGCAACAAGGTGCATTCTTTTAAAGAAGGCAGGTGGAGTCTTTCGCTGCGTGCCGAATATATGAGAAAAGACGGCTTCGATGTCCAAATTCTCATCCCGGATAACCGGCCGTTGATTTACGAAGTCGATCCTGAGCTGGGCCGCCAGTTGGCCCGCGCATATAACGACACGGTCGCAGAGGACATCGCGGGCGATGATCGATTTATCGGCGTTGCCTGGATCTATTTGCCGGACATTCAGGAGTCCGTGCACGAGCTACGGCGCGCCGTGAAAGAGCTCGGCCTAAAGGCGGTGAAGTTCAATGGTGGCTGGGGCAACGGCGATCTCGACAACGAAATATTATGGCCGCTCTATGAGGAAATCGCCGATCTCAATATCCCCATTCTGCTTCACCCCGCGGCGCGGGTTTTTGAGCTGCAGCACAGCCATCCCTGGCTCGTCGGCAGCGAACGCTTCCAGGGCTTTCAGCATTTTCCCACCGCGCTTGGGTTTCCGCTGACGTATATGGTTAGCGCGGCGCGGCTCATTTTTAGCGGCGTGCTGGACCGATTCCCGACTTTGAAGTTTGCCTTCTTCGAAGGCGGCATCGGCTGGGTGCCGTGGCTGATGCACACCTTAAATGCTCATACGCCGGGCGAAGCAGGAGTGTCCATCGCAGTTCAGCAATTCTTCGAAGGAAAAGAAAAAATCAAAAAAGCTCCCAGTGAATATTTCAATCAATTCTATATCGCCGCCGTGTCGTGGGAGACTTACCTTGCCGAAACGATCAAGGGCTGGCCGAATCACAACATCATCATCGGCAGCGATTTCGATCACGGCGACGCCGTCGCCACGTGGCCCAAAACGGTCGAAGTTATAAAGGGCATGAAAAATCTCTCCGAGGAAGACAAGGAGAAGGTGCTTGGTGGCAACGCGATGCGGTTGCTTGGAATGAACGGGAACGGCGCCGCCAGCGAGTGATGGAGGCCGGCAAAAAATTGATCGGTGTAATGGTGGTCTACTGGGCCCTACGGCAAATCCGCCTCGAAGTGATTCGATTCATGATCCGTGGGCATCTTTAGTTACGCGGATTGGCCGTTCTTGCATTTAGACGGTCTACAATATCCGCGCTTTAGGTTATTCCATTCAGTTCATGCGGACAGTTCCATTGACAAACCAAAACGCTTTGGATAAATCTTTTGCATAAAATTTTTCATAAATTGTTCAGGAGGAGTGCATGCCTAAGAGTCTGAGGACCTTTCTTGAAGATTGCCAACGCGAACTGCCTGGTGAAGTCATTCACATCACAAAAGAAGTTAATCCAGCAAATTACGACGTGACGGCGATCATCAAACACCTCGGAGCGCAGAAAAAATTTCCCATTATAATCTTCGATAAGCCGCTAAACCTTAACGGTAGAGTCGGCCCCATAAAGCTGACGATGAATTGTGAGATTTCCCAGGGGAAGACGCAGATTGCGCTCGGAATGCCGAAGACCTCGACGCGTCCGGAAATAGCCGAAAAGTGCCTCGAGATGGAAGAACACCGGATTCCTCCCACCATCGTCGATAGGAAGAACGCGCCGGTCAAGGAAAACATCATGGCCGGAAGGGAGGTCGATCTGTATGAAATTCCGATCATGAGACACCACGAGATGGATGGGGGGCCGTACATCGTTTTATCGACCGTCACCAAAGACAAGAAAACCGGCATTTATAATTGTTCGTATCACCGCATGGAGGTGAAATCGAAAAACACTACGGCGCTCTACGCCTCGCCGCGTCATCTCTGGAAGATCTACCGCGACTACGAGTCGCGCAATGAAGAAATGCCGGTCGCCACGGTGCTCGGCCATCACCCGGCCTATCATATGGGCGCTTGCTATAGCGGCCCGTTTGAAGTTAGCGAGTACGACGTCATCGGCGGTTACTTGGGCGAACCCCTACGTCTCGTTCCGTCGGAAACTTTTGGAGAGGATCTCTTGATTCCCGCCGATGCCGAGATCGTAATCGAAGGAGTGCTGATCCCGAACAAGCGAGTCGTCGAAGGTCCATTCGGCGAGGCGCCGGGTTATCTGGGCCCGCAGCGTTATACTACCTGCGCGGAGTATCAGGTTCGAGCGATCAATTATCGCAACGGCGCCATGTATCAGTCCGTCATCACGCCTGAAGGCGATAAACCGTGGATGGACCTCCCGCGCGAAGGCGCGTATCTCCGCCGCTGCCGCGAAGCGGTTCCCGGCGTGACCGCTGTCTGCAAGCAGGGCCGCCACGCGCACTACAATGTTTTTATTTCGATGAAAAAGATGTCCGAAGGCGATCCGGGCCGCGCCGCCGCGGCCGCGCTGACGTTCGATCACACGAAGAACGTTTTCGTGTTCGATGACGACATCGACGTGTTCAACCCGACGGACATTCTCTGGGCCTTTGCGACCCGCGTGCAGCCGCACCTGCAGGTGTCGATCTTGCAGCCGCTGTTCCGCGGCAATTTTTTAGATCCGTCATTGGTTGATGAGATCAAGACTTCCGGCATGATCGTCGATGCGACCCGGCCGCTGGATCGGCCCTTCTCGCCGGTTTCGAAGTGCCCGGATGACGCCATGGCGTGCATCAAGCTTGAAGATTACGTCCCCGGGGAAGTGTTGCAGCACATTCCGACCGACCGGACGACATACTGGGCATAATCCGTTCCGTACGTGGCGATCAATTCGGAGAAACTGAGCACCAGGAGGAAAAATGGGTCAGGCTGTAGAAGTCACTTGTCCAACTTGTAAAAAAATTTTTGTTGTCAATCCCCACATGCTAGGGTCTCAGATGGATTTCCACTGCCCCTATTGCAATCTTTACTTTCCTGAAAAAGACAGTCCGAAAATTCGCAAGTAGATCGTTCGGCCTCCCGCTCCGAAACCACGGGCGGGTCGTCGTTTTTTGAAGACCATGAAAAAGCCTTCTAGCTATACTGCGGTGGGTAAAAACGCTCATCGCGTGGACGGAATTGAAAAGGTCACCGGCAAAGCCGTCTACGCGGGTGATATTGAATTGCCGGGAATGGCCTACGCGAAAATTCTTCGCAGTCCGATGGCTCACGCCAAGCTGGTCAAGGTCGATGCTTCCAAGGCGGCAAATCTCACCGGAGTCGTCGCTGTTCTGACGCGGGATGACATCAAAGATCTCAATTATCGCTACGGCGCAACCTATAAGGACCAGTGCATCGTTGCGGTGGATAAAGTTCGTTACGTCGGCGATCCAGTGGCGGCGGTTCTGGCCGATGATCCGGCGAGGGCCGAAGAAGCCCTCGATCTCATCGATGTCGAATATGAAGAGCTGCCGAAAGTAACCGGTATCGACGACGCCATCGCTCCGGGCGCTCCGCTGGTTCACGAAGGCGATGTGGCCCGAGCCGAGCTGCGCGGCTCGACTTATGGGGCGCCGGAGCGGTTCAAGGGGACCAACATCTGCTACTACTTCGGATACGAGCGGGGAAATCTCGACGAAGCTTTCAAGAAAGCGGATTTCGTGTTCGAAGACACGTTCCGCTTTCACAAGGTTCAGCACTATTCTTTAGAGCCGCACACGAACATCGCCTACTACGACGGCGAGAAGTTCACCATCTGGAGCTCGTGTCAGGACCCGTTCACGCTGCGCGATCATCTGTCCGGAATATTTCGCTTGCCGCTAAGCCGCATTCGCGTCATCGTTCCTTACGTCGGCGGCGGTTATGGCGGCAAACTTTACGTAAAGTGTGAACCCATCGCAGCGGCCCTCTCTTGGAAGACGCGCCGACCGGTAAAGCTCGTGTTGTCGATCGGCGAAAGCTTTAAGACGGTCACGCGTCACGCGGCTCGCGTGACGCTCAAAACCGGAATCATGCGCGATGGCCGGCTCTTCGCAAGAGAATGCCAAATTTTCACCGACACGGGCGCCTATGCGGACGCTGGACCCCGCGTAACCCAGAAGGCCGGCTATCGGTCCTTGGGACCCTATCGGATTCCCCACGCCAAGATCGAAGCCCACAGTGTGTATACCAATACGGTTCCCGCCGGCGCTTTTCGCGGTTTTGGCGGAGTACAGGTGACCTGGGCTTATGAATCCCAGATGGACATGATGGCCGAGCGCTTGGGTATCGATCCGGTAAATCTGCGCCTGCAAAACCTTTTGAAAAAGGGTGAAATCTATACGGCCGGCGACACGCCCGTGGACTGCGATTTGAAGGAAGGCTTATTGAAGGTTGCAGACGCTTTAAAGTGGAAGCAGAAATCCACTAAGCGATATACCGGCAAAGGGCTCGGCATGTGCATGAAGGATGCGGGCGGAACTTACAAAGTTGCCGGGGCCACGGTCAGAATTTCATCCGACGGCAGCGTCGTACTATTGACGGGCACCGTGGAGATCGGTCAGGGGCCGCGAACCGCGTTGAGCCAGATCGTTGCAGAAGAGCTGGCCATGCCTCTAGATCAGGTCACAGTTGCGCAATTGGATACAGACGTCACGCCGTACGACATTTCGACGAGTGCCAGCAGTTCCACCGTCGTTATGGGGTTGGCCTGCCAGCGAGCTGCTCAAGACGCCAAAAAACAGTTGCTACAGTGCGCTGCTAAAGTGATGAAGCAGAAAGCGGCAGCCTTAAGCCTTAAGAATGGCGCCGTTCACACCCGAAGCGGTGCAACCGCGCCGTACGGCAAAGTCATTATGGAATTCTTCGGCAGCAAAGCCGGAGAAATTATCGGCAAAGGACTCTATCGCGACAAGCGAAGCAAGAAAGCCGTGCTCGGATCGCCGACGACTTTTTGGGAAGTCGGATGGGGTGGAGTGGAAGTTGAAGTCGACCCTGAGACGGGTATCATCAAGTTGTTGAATTATATCTCTGTCGCCGACGTCGGCAAAGCCATTAATCCCGCCCAAGTGCATGGTCAAGACGAAGGCGCGGTCATGTTCGGCATCGGCCACACGATGCTGGAAGAGATGGTCTATGAGGACGGACAGTTGCTGAATCCGAACCTGGTAGATTATCGGGTGCCGACTTTTGAAAATCTTCCGCAGAAGTTTTCCACGAGTATTATTGAAAACGGCAATGGACCGGGCCCGTTTGGTGCCAAGGGAATGGGTGAAGGCGGCCTTCTGCCAGTCGCCTCGGCTGTTGCTAATGCCGTCTCTCAGGCGGTGGGTGTGCGGATTCAGAACCTGCCGTTGACTCCGCCGAAGGTTTGGGCGGCGATTCAAGAGAAACAACAAAGCCGCTAAGCGGCTCACCAAAGCATTTCTATCAGGTAAGGAACGAGCAAAAGCGATTTCCTCGCCCTCCTTATGAAGGGAGAGAGGAGAAAGACGAGGGTGATCGGATGGGAGAGGGATGCCAAAACCGGCCTTTTAAATGCGCGGTTATGGATGCATTACAGACTTAACACCTCGCCACAATCATTGCACGTAGCCAGCTTCGAATCGGCCTTCATAGCCTGTGTCGCGTTCGCAACGGCATTGGACGGATCGTCAAAACGCACCGTTGTTTCGTAAAGCTTGTTTCCGCAGTTTTCGCAGATCCAAATAAATCGGTCCCACTCCTCAGCTTTTCTGATGCGCTCCACCACAAAAGTCCACGAGCCCTCCCGTCGCCGCGGCGAATGGGGCACGTTATTCGGCAAGAGAAACAGATCGCCGGCTTGAAGCACGGCCATTTCCTGTTTTTTATCCGTTCCGAGATAGTGCAGATTGAGTTCGCCTTCGAGTTGGTAGAAGATTTCATCCCCGGGATTGATGTGATAATCCTTCCTTCGGTTGGGTCCGCGAGTCACGAACGCGATGAAGTCGGAGTCTTGCCAGATAACTCTCCGCTGCCCCCAGTCGTTGCGGTTTTCGTCGATCCATTGCTTTAAGTTGAAGCCTTTAAGGTGAGGAAACATAACGCCTCCTTTAGATCAGAGAGTATAGAGTCGCCAGGAAGGCCAAATCAAGCGTTCCATGTCATTGCCATTGCGAAAGATCGAGCGTAAACACCAACGGATCGGTTTGATTTCCGACACCCATGGGCTGCTGCGACCCGAGGCGTTGGCAGCGCTCGCTGATTCGGACTTGCTGATTCACGCGGGCGATATCGGCAAACCGGAAGTTGTAGCGGCGCTCAAAAAGATCGCTCCGCTCGTTGCCATTAAGGGCAATAACGATACCGACAGGTGGGCTCACCGCCTGCCCGAAACAAAGAAGATAACCCTGGGCGCTTTGAAGCTCTACGTTATTCACAACGTCAAGGAATTGAGTTTCGATCCTGCAGCGCGCGGCTTTCGAGTTGTGATCAGCGGTCACTCGCACAAACCGGTGATTCAAACCAAGGACAATGTATTGTTTGTTAACCCAGGCAGTGCCGGTCCGCGGCGCTTCAAATTGCCGATTTGCGTCGGAAAACTGCTCGTTCAAGGCGAAACAGTCGACGCTGAGATTATCGAATTGCCGACGTGAATTACATAATAGTTGACTTTCATCCGTTCACGCGTTAAAAAGCATCAGTCCTTTTAATCCGATCCTGTGAGATCGGAAAAGGGTAGCATGAACGAAAAAACTTTATCGCAGGCTTATTCAATCAGACCCTCTCGGTGACGCCGAGGGGGTCTTTTTTTTCTATGAACGACGAAAAACAAATTCTATTCGACAAGGACGAACTGGGTAGAACCATCACTCGAATGGCGCACGAGGCCGTTGAGAAGACAGCGGGTTCAAGTGATCTGGCATTGATCGGCATCCGATCCCGAGGCGTCTATCTGGCTCGTCGCATCGCGCGAAAAATTCACGCCATCACGGGCGTAGACGCCTCGGTCGGGGTCGTCGATGTGACTTTGTATCGTGATGATCGCCCCTCTGAGGCGCCGGGCCAAAAAATGTTGCCCTCCGAAATTCCGGTCTCGGTGGATGACAAGTCGGTGATTCTAGTCGATGACGTCATCTTTCGCGGCCGGACGATTCGCGCAGCGATGGAGGCCGTGTCGCGGCTCGGACAGCCAAAGAAAATTCTGGTCGCCGCGTTGGTGGATCGAGGGGCGCGAGAGCTTCCCATCCGAGCGGATATTATCGGAAAAAATGTCGATGCCGGCGAAGACGAGAGGATCAACGTCATGCTCGAGGAATCGGATGGCGTCGACCAGGTCACTCTAACCGCCTGGCGGGCGCGTTCCGCGGGCTGACGAGAGGAAAACCGTGATTTGGCGCAATATCATCTCCATCGCCGATCTGACCAATGACGAAATCGAGCAGATCTTTGAGCTGGCCGATTCCACCCACCAACTGCGAGCCGACAAAGTCGCGGCCGGAAGAATCATGGCCACTCTCTTTTACGAACCGAGCACGCGCACTCGGTTGTCCTTCGAGTCGGCGATGCAACGGCTGGGCGGCTCGGTCGTCAGTTGTTCCGACATGAAATCTTCCTCGACGGCTAAGGGTGAAACTGTTGCCGACACAGCAAAGGTGGTTTCCAGCTATGCCGATGTGCTGGTCGTGCGGCACCATTGGGACGGAGCCGTGCAAGCGATGGCGGAACATGCAGACGTTCCAATGATCAACGCCGGTGACGGGAGCCACGAACACCCGACACAAACCCTCTGCGATCTCTATACTCTGAAGAAGGAAAAAGGCGACCTGAAGGGATTAACCGTCGTAATTTGCGGCGACCTTAAAAACGGTAGAACAATCCACTCGTTGGTCTATGCCCTCGCTCGTTTTGGCGCCAATGTCGTCACCTTGGCGGCGAATGGCATGGAGCTGCCGCAATACGTGATCGAACGGCTCCAAAGGGAATACCAATATAGCCTGGCGCCGGTTGCCTCCGATGATTTGAGAGCGGTCGTAACGGAAACGGACGCGCTTTACCTGACGCCGAAGCAACCCCATCAGTTGGCGCTTTTTACTCAAATGGACTCCGCCGTCCAGTCCCAATTGGCAACGATGGTCTCGGGGTTGCGCTACGATGCCTTTTATATGACGCGCAAGCAAAAAGAACGGATGAAAGAAGGAACCACCGGCGGCAGTTATCCGACCATCGGTGCCGACTTTCTTCGGAAGCAGCGATTCAAAGACACCGTGGTGATGCATCCGCTGCCGCGTGTCGATGAGCTATCGCCTGAAGTCGATAAAGACCGCCGAGGCATCTATTTCAAACAAGCGGCCTACGGAGTGCCGGTCCGGATGGCTCTCCTGAAGTTTGTGTTTGATCGAATGGACGGCAAAGCGAAGCCCGCCAAAAAAACCGTTCAGTGGTTTCAAAGTCCGGATCCCTTCGGGCCGCAATGTTCGAACGCCAATTGTATTACTGTGACGGAACCCGGCTCCGCGACAAAGAAGTTCGAGGTTCTCTCGAATGGCCCGGGAGCCGCGCTTTTGCTTCGCTGCAGTTACTGCGATCACCGTTTCAAAGTACAATTGATCGGGCACGCTAAATCGAAGCGCTATTGCGCTTACGACATCAGCTTGGCGGACACCTTAAAAGACTGGCTGAAGAAACATGAACTGGCGATTTTTAATTCGATCAAAGAGGCCGAAGAATTAGGTTACGAGCCTTACAAGAGCGGGCCGCAAAGAACCATCATGGACGACGTGGAAATTCTCGCCGGGGTGAGAGAATTGAGCCAGCAAATAGCGCGCGACTGTAGCGACCTCGATCGCTTGCTGATTTTGGGAATTCGCTCAAAAGGTTCCTATCTGGCGCAACGGATCGCCGCAGAACTCGAAGAGAGGCAAAAGCGCAAACCTGAAGTCGGTGAAGTCGAGATTTATGGCTCAGGAGAGGAGATTAGGAGAATCGCCCCGGCAGATGCCGAGATGGCTCCCATGGTCTTGAAGGACCGAACCATCATCTTGGTGGACGACGTTATCTACACGGGGAGAACGGTTAACAGCGCCTTAAGTATTATTTTTCGATCCGGCCGACCGCAGTCGGTCCGGCTCGCCGTGCTGATCGATCGCGGCCATCGCGAAGTTCCTTTAAAACCGAACTACGTCGGCAAACACATACCCAGCTCCGAGCGGGAGCGGGTACGGGTCAAACTGCGCGAAGTAGAACACGACGAAGAGGACAAAGTCGTGATCTATTCCATCATCGGTCCGACCGAGGCGTAAAATGGCAGGTGGAATGGTACGGAAGAAAGCGTTACTCGCGCTGGCCGACGGGCGCACTTACCGGGGGATCTCCTTTGGCGCCGAAGGTGAAGCGGTCGGTGAGGTGGTTTTTAACACCAGCATGACCGGCTATCAGGAGATCCTGACGGACCCTTCTTACGACGGACAGTTGGTCACTATGACCTATCCGCAGATCGGCAACGTGGGCGTGAATCCCGAGGATGTGGAGTCAAAAAAGCCTTTCATGAAAGGTTTTATCGTAAAAGAATATACGCCGACGCCGAGCAACTGGCGCGCGACCCAAGCGCTCCACGAATACATGCGCGAGCATGCAATCGTGGGCATCGAAGGTATCGACACGCGCTCATTGGTGCGCCATCTGCGCGACTATGGTGCCCAGGAAGGCATCATCACGACGATCGAATCGAATCCCGGCGTTGCGATCGCAAGAGCCAAGGCTTCTCCAGGACTCGTCGGCCGAGACTTAGTGCAGAACGTGACTTGCTCGCAGGCGTACGATTGGAATGAAGGCAAGTGGGAATTAAAGGGGGGATATAAGAAACGGGACGAACCGAAGTCGAAGCGCCGAAGCACGAAAGGCGCTACTTTTACATCCCCGGCCTATTTCGTCGTCGCCTACGATTACGGTATCAAATACAACATTCTACGAAACCTCGCCGAGTCGGGTTGCCGAGTAAGAGTCGTTCCCGCCGGCGCGCCCGCCGAAGATGTCTTGGCCATGAATCCTGACGGGATCTTTCTCTCCAATGGTCCCGGCGATCCCGATGCGGTTCCTTATGCCAAGGAGAACGTAGAGAGCCTCATCGGCAAGAAACCGATCTTCGGAATTTGTCTCGGCCACCAGATCATGGGGCTCGCTTTGGGCGGGAAGACCTACAAGCTCAAGTTCGGCCATCACGGCGGAAACCAGCCGGTGATGGATTTGACCACCCGAAAGGTGGAGATCACCGCGCAGAATCACGGCTTCGCCGTCGACGCCGACTCTCTCAAGGGCGCGGTAGAAGTCACGCATCTGAACCTCAACGACAACACCGTCGAAGGGTTAGCTCATCGCGAGCTGCCGATTTTTTCGGTTCAATACCATCCCGAATCGTCGCCGGGCCCGCATGATGCAAACTATCTTTTCCGTCGATTCATCGACATGATGGCGCAACACCGAGGTTAACCACCGATCGCCATGCCCAAACGCACCGACATCAAATCGATTCTACTCATCGGTTCCGGTCCCATCATCATCGGACAGGCCTGCGAATTCGACTACTCCGGCACCCAGGCGCTAAAGGCGCTGAAGGAGGAGGGCTATCGCGTAATCCTGGTGAATTCTAATCCGGCGACCATCATGACCGATCCCGACTTCGCCGACCGCACTTACATCGAACCGATCACGATCGAGATCGTTGAAAAAATCATTCAAAAAGAGCGGCCCGACGTACTTCTGCCGACCCTCGGCGGGCAGACCGCGCTTAATCTCGCGATCGAGCTCGCCGAACGAGGCATCCTCGGCCGTTACGGCGTCGAGATGATCGGCGCTAAATTGGAATCCATCAAGAAAGCCGAGGATCGGGATTTATTTAAACAGGCGATGCGGCGCGCCGGCTTGGATTTGCCGCGGAGCGGCTACGCGAGAAATCTGCGCGAAGCGGTGCAAATCCAGCGGCGACTTCACTTTCCGGTGATTATCCGGGCCTCTCGCACCCTCGGTGGCAGCGGTGGCAATTTCGCCTATGGTCCGGAGGACTTCAAGGAGGTGGTGCAAAAAGGGATGGATATTTCACCGGTTCACGAGGTTCTCATCGAAGAATCGGTTTTGGGTTGGAAAGAATTCGAGCTGGAGGTGATGCGTGACCACAAGGACAACGTCGTGATCATCTGCTCCATCGAGAATTTCGATCCCATGGGAGTCCATACCGGCGATTCCATCACCGTGGCTCCAGCGCAGACCCTGACCGACAAGGAATATCAGATCATGCGCGATGCCGCGCTTCGGGTCATTCGCGAGATCGGTGTCGATACCGGCGGTTCCAATATCCAGTTTGCGGTGAGTCCCAAAGACGGGCGCATGGTGGTGATCGAGATGAATCCGCGGGTCTCGCGTAGCTCGGCGTTGGCCAGCAAGGCCACGGGGTTTCCGATTGCCAAGATCGCGGCCAAGCTGGCCGTGGGTTACACGCTGGACGAGATTCCCAATGACATCACCCGCGAGACGCCGGCTTGTTTCGAGCCGACGATCGATTACGTGGTGGTCAAGGTGCCGCGCTTCACCTTTGAAAAGTTTCCTCAAGCCAAGGATCTGCTGACGCCGCAAATGAAATCCGTCGGCGAGGCGATGGCCATCGGCCGCACGTTTAAAGAAGCCCTGCAAAAGGCCATGCGCTCGTTGGAAATAAACTCGTATGGTTTTGAGGAGAAGATAGAGATTTCTGCCGCTGACCGGGAAAACCAACTGGAGCTGTTACGGGGTAAGCTCAAAAATCCCAACGCTCAGCGCCTTTGGTATTTGGGAGACGCTTATCGCCACGGCTTAAGCACGGAGGAAATTTACCAACTCTCGAGGATCGATCCATGGTTCCTGGAAAAGATTCGCGAGATTGTGGAGAGTGAAAAAGAAATTCAAAGTTTCAACGGCAAACTCCAGGACATCCAACCCGCGCTCTTGCGCCAGTGGAAAGCCATGGGCTTTGCCGACCAACGGCTTGCGAAACTTCTTGGCTGTGGCGAAGCAGGGCTGCGGGCGTGGCGGCTTCAAAAAGACATCCAGGCGGTCTTCTGTTCCGTTGACACCTGCGGCGCTGAGTTTGCCGCCTACACTCCTTATCTTTATTCCACCTACGAAGGGCAGGACGAATCCAAACCGACGCCACGTAAGAAAATCATGATCCTCGGCGGCGGCCCCAATCGCATCGGCCAGGGCATTGAATTCGATTACTGCTGTGTCCACGCTGCTTTCGCTCTCAAAGAAGAGGGTTATGAGACCATTATGGTCAACTGCAACCCCGAAACCGTCAGCACCGACTACGACACCTCCGACAAACTTTACTTCGAGCCGCTCACGATGGAAGAGGTGCTGAACATCGTCGATCGGGAAAAGCCGGACGGTGTCATCGTTCAGTTCGGCGGTCAGACGCCGCTCAAGCTCGCGCTGCCGTTGGAGCGAGCGGCCGTCAAGATCATCGGCACATCGCCCGACAACATTGATCTTGCCGAGGACCGGGAACGATTTGCGAAACTATTGAACAAGTTGAGCATCGAGCAACCGGACAACGGCATCGCGCGATCTTATGAGGCGGCCTTTGAGATCGCCGAGCGGCTCGGTTATCCCGTCCTGGTTCGACCGTCCTACGTGCTCGGCGGGCGCGCCATGCAGATCGTTTATGATCGGGACGCGCTGAAGGACTATATGACATACGCGGTGGCGGCATCGCCCGAGCATCCGGTGCTCATCGATAAATTCCTCGACGACGCCATCGAAGTGGACGTCGACGCGTTGAGCGACGGTGATGCCGTAGTCATTGGCGGCATCATGGAGCATATCGAGAGGGCGGGCGTTCATTCCGGCGACAGCGCCTGTAGCCTGCCGCCGAAGTCCATCAACCCGGAAATCCAGGCTCAGATCAGAAAACATACCATCGATCTGGCGATCGCACTCAATGTCCGTGGCCTCATGAACGTTCAATTCGCCGTGCAGGGGAAAAATGTTTACGTGCTCGAGGTCAACCCACGGGCCTCGCGCACGGTTCCTTTTGTCAGCAAGGCCATCGGCGTACCACTGGCTAAAATGGCCGCGCGAATCATGGTCGGAAGGAAACTCAAGGATCTCGGTCTGATCGCAGAGGTGTTGCCGAAGCATATCTCGGTCAAAGAAGCGGTCTTCCCGTTCAATAAATTTCCCGGCGTCGATACGTTATTGGGCCCGGAGATGAAATCCACCGGCGAGGTGATGGGGATCGACAGGTCTTTCGGCCTGGCCTTCGCCAAAGCCCAACTGGGCGGCGGCATGCGTTTGCCCAACGAGGGTAAAGTTTTCATCAGCGTTCGGGACGAAGACAAAAAGAGTGTGAATCGAGTCGCCGAGAGACTTCATCGGTCGGGTTTTCAAATCGTCGCCACTCGCGGCACCGCAGCCTATTTCCAATCGCGGGGGATTCCTTCGGAAGTGGTTAACAAGGTTCAAGAGGGAAGCCCGCATATCGCCGACACCATCAAAGAAGGCGCAATCGCCATGGTCATCAACACTCCGACCGATGCCCATTCCCACGCCGATTCCTACCTTATCCGGCGCTGCGCGCTGGATTACCAGGTGCCGTATTACACTACGATTGCGGGCGCGGAGGCCGCCGCCGAAGGCATCGAATTCCTCCGCGAACATGAGTTCGACGTCCAAGCTCTCCAGGACTACGAAATGCCGCTTCAGCCGTAGTGTTTTCATGCCGCTTTCCAACCCGAACATCGACACCAGAATACGACCTCAAGCTCCAAAGGCGCCTTCCGTCCGAGAATCTTTGAAGCTTCTCCAAAGCCCGATTCGTTTTGTCAAAGGCGTCGGACCAAAGCGAGCGGCGCAGCTCGAAAGCATAGGATTAAAAACCGTCGAGGATCTCCTTTACCACCTGCCGTTTCGCTACGAAGACCGGCGACAGATCAAGAAGATCCGCGACGCCGTCCCGGGCTGTCATGAAAGTTTCGTCGGAACCCTGATCAATTTGCAGAAAAAATACGTGCCGCGCCGGCGCTCGCAGTTATTGTCCGGACATCTGCGAGATGACACCGCAATCATCAGTTTGATCTGGTACCGCGCGCCGACATACCTCATCGAAGGACTCTCTAAAGGCCAGCGCCTGTTGGTTCACGGCAAGGTGGAAGCTGGCAGGGGAGTCCTGCATCAAATTGCCCATCCCGAATTCGAGGTGCTGGAACCCGACGGCGATCAGGAGCTGCAAAAAATTCTCCCGGTTTATCTACGCCCAGGCGGGCTATCGCTCAGCCTGATGCGAAAATGGATCGGCCACGCTTTGGCCGAATACGGCTCGCTTATTCCCAGCTATTTGCCTCCGCCGACCATGAAACGGCAGGGTCTGATAAGTCTGACGCAAGCGTTGGCGCAGTTGCATCAACCTGATGCCCAGACCGATCCGTCAGCATTGAACGACGGTTCTTCCGCGGCGCACCGCTCGATCCTCTTCGACGAGCTTTTCTATCTCCAACTTGGCTTAGGGCTGAGAAAAAAATCACGCAGCACAAGCGAGGGCGCTATCCTCACCCGGCAGAG
Organism: Deltaproteobacteria bacterium; assembly: GCA_005879605.1. Lineage (GTDB taxonomy): Bacteria > Desulfobacterota > Binatia > UBA9968 > UBA9968 > DP-1. The sequence goes on along the minus strand of VBKE01000010.1, from coordinate 25,986 downwards.
CAAAGATCTGGCTGCCGCGATGGAGGGATTGCTGCCGTTCACGCTCACCCGGGCGCAAATTCGGGTACTGGGGGAAATCTACAAAGACATGGAATCTTCCCGCGCGATGCAGCGCCTGATGCAGGGAGACGTCGGTTCGGGCAAAACCATGGTCGCTTGGTTCGCCTCTCTGCGCGCCATTGAGAACGGCTACCAAGCGGTTTGGATGGCGCCGACGGAGCTGCTCGCCGAACAGCATTACCGGAGCGTGAATCGTTTCAGTAATGCCTTAGGAATCAATGCGGCGCTTTTGACGGCGTCGCAGCCGGCCAAAGAGCGAAAATCAATTTTAGACCGCATCGGCCGCGGCGAGATCCAGTTGATCGTCGGCACCCACGCGCTCATTCAGGAAGGAGTTCAGATTCCTCAAATGGGGCTGGGAGTTGTCGACGAGCAGCATCGGTTCGGCGTCCTGCAGCGACTTTCACTGCAACGTCTGACGTCGCCAGGCTTCGCCTCAGCGCCTGCGGCTCGGCAACCCCATATGCTGCTCATGAGCGCAACGCCGATTCCACGCAGCCTCGCCATGGTTCTGTACGGTGACATGGAGGTGTCGTTCCTGGACGAAATGCCACCGGGCCGGGTGCCGGTAAAGACCAAGGTCTATCGCGAGCACGAACGCAAAGCGGTTTACCAACTCGTCGTCAATGAACTGCGTAAGGGCCATCAGGCGTTTGTCGTCTACCCCTTGGTGGAAGCCTCCGAGCAGCTGCAACAGGTGCGCGACGCGACTCAGATGGCGGAAAAAATGCGCCAAAGCGTGTTCAAGGATTTCGGCGTCGCTCTGGTCCATGGCCGCATGGCGGCGGCGGAGCGCGACGAGGTGATGCGCCGTTTCCGGGACGGGGAGATGGGGGTTCTGGTCGCGACTACGGTCATCGAAGTCGGCATCGACATTCCGAATGCCACCGTGATGGTCGTCGAACATGCCGAGCGCTTCGGCCTCTCGCAATTGCATCAGCTGCGCGGCCGGGTAGGTCGCGGCAATGCGCCCGGTTATTGCTTGCTCGTTAATCGCGCTCCGAGGAATGCGGTTGCGGAGCAAAGGCTCCGCGTGATGGAACAGGAACATGATGGCTTCAAGATCGCCGAGGCTGATTTGTCGTTACGCGGTCCCGGAGAGTTCTTGGGAACGCGGCAATCGGGATTGGGCGATTTTAGGCTCGTGAATCTCGCCCGCGATGCTCAACTCCTGATCGAGGCGCGCAAAGAGGCCCACGCCTGGCTTGCCGATGATCCGGAACTCAGAAGCGGGGAAGCGGCGGTGATGAGAGAGATATTACTGCATCGTTGGGGCCAGCGTCTGGAGTTGGGCGCGGTGGGATAAGGGAGCAACCACAGGAGGTTGCCTCTACCAAAACAATGATAGCGTGAATTTGGTTTGGCATAACCGCGAACGCGTCGCATTCCCTTCTGAGTTGCAGGCAGGGTGACGATAGCTTATAAAAAGCGGTTAACATGGTTGTTTCAGAAAGCCTGAGGTAAAAAGCAGTGGAGTTTCAGCGGATCAAAAGACTGCCGCCTTACGTGTTCAGCATTATTGACGGCCTGAAAATGGCGGCGCGCCACCGGGGTGAAGACATCGTCGATTTTGGGATGGGCAATCCTGATTTGCCGACGCCGCCTCATGTCGTTGCCAAATTAGTCGAAGCGGCCAGTAAACCGCAAAACCATCGTTATTCCGTTTCTCGAGGGATCTATAGGCTTCGGGTTGCCATTTCGGATTGGTACAAGCGGCGCTATCAAGTAGACATCGATCCGGATGCGGAGGCGATCGTCACCATCGGCGCGAAAGAAGGGATATCGCATCTCGCATGGGCGATCGTGGACCCCGGCGACGTGGTTCTTTGTCCTAGTCCAACCTATCCTATTCATCAGTATGCCGTCGTTTTGGCCGGCGGTGATTTGCGTTGTATTCCGCTCACCACCAGTGAGTCTTTTTTGGGTGGTCTCGAAGCGGCGGTCCGACAGAGCTGGCCGAAGCCCAAGCTGCTCATTATCAGTTTTCCGCATAATCCCACCACGGAAGTTGTCGAGCTGGATTTCTTCGAGCGGATCGTTCGATTCGCGCGAGAGCACGAACTGATCGTCGTTCACGACCTGGCGTACGCCGATCTTACTTTCGACGGTTATCAGGCGCCCAGCTTTCTTCAGGTGCCCGGCGCCAAAGAGCTTGGGGTGGAGTTCTTTTCGCTTTCCAAGAGCTATAACATGCCGGGTTGGCGGGTCGGCTTTGCCGTCGGCAATCGCGACATCATTCACGCGCTGGCGAGAATCAAGAGTTATCTTGATTACGGCATTTTTCAGCCGATTCAGATCGCGGCGATTCATGCGCTCACAGGGCCGCAGGATTGCGTGGAAAGCATCCGCTTGATGTATCAAAAGCGGCGGGATTCCCTCGTCGATGGCCTCGATCGCGCGGGCTGGAAAATCAAAAAGCCCAAGGGGACGATGTTCGTCTGGGCTGAGATTCCGGAGCGCGCGAAGCCCATGGGCTCCGTCGAATTCTCGAAGTTTTTGCTTCAGGAAGCGAAGGTTGCGGTTTCACCGGGCATCGGTTTCGGCCAGTTCGGCGACGAGTTCGTCCGCTTCGCATTGATTGAGAATGAGCATCGAACGAAACAAGCGGTGCGCAATATCAGGCGCGCCTTGGGCAAGCTATTGGACTGATGCTTTTTATGGTTTGAAAGCTCTTCCAGCCAACTTTTACCCGGACGGATGAGAAAAGCCGCGGCGTAAATGTCGCCTCAAGGCACAAGTTCATTGCCATCAACCGGAAGGGCTTGCCCGAGGGGTACCCTTAGTCATGAATAAAACCGTTTAGATCAGACCATGGCATCAACCAGTACGCGCCGCAAAGTCGGTCTCGGGCTGCTTGGCTCCGGCGTTGTGGGCGAAGCGATTCAAGATATCATCTTTGAAGACCGTCGAGGCAAGTTGGGGGAAGATCTCGAGCTCGAGATCCGGAGAATCTTCACCCGCAGTCCCAAACACAAGAAATGGTTTGCCAAACGCTCGGCGCTCTTTGCAACGAAGGCCGAGGAAGTCATCGACGATCCCGGCGTGGAGATTGTTATCGAGACTCTCGGATTTCAGGACCAGGCTGAGCTGCCGATTTTTCGAGACTACATTCTGCGCGCCTTCGAGAAGGGTAAATCTGTCGTTACCTCGGATAAGGCGGTTCTGGCCACGTTCGGCAACGAAATTTGGGCCGCAGCGAAAAAGTACGGCCGGCAACTGCGCTTCGAGGCTTGCGTCGGCGGCGGCATTCCGATCATTCGCTCGCTGAGCGAGAGCTTTGCTGCGGAAGAGCCGGAGGCCGTTTTTGGCATCGTTAACGGTACCTGCAACTATATCCTGTCGCAGATGGAAAAGAGCGGCAAGCCCTACGCCGAGGCGCTCAAAGAAGCGCAGCAGAAAGGTTACGCCGAAACCAACCCCGCATCCGATGTCAGCGGTAGCGATGCCGAGGCCAAATTGCTGCTGCTGAGCGCCGTGGCCTTTGGGCTCCAACTGCAGCCTGGAACCACCTGGCGGAAAGGCATCGAAGACATCCACGCCGTCGATTTCCGTTATGCCGGACGGACCGGTTCCAGCACGATTAAGCATTTCGCGGTGGCGAAACGGCAGGGTCAAGTCGTGCAAGTCTTTGTCTCGCCCGTCATGCTGCCGCGGGAAAATTTTCTCGCCGGCATCGACGGCGCGACCAACGCCATTTGTTTCAAAGGCAAGAAAAGCGGTGGAGCGCGTAGGGATCGTGATTGCGATTACGTTCTCGTCGGTCCCGGGGCGGGCGGCGGCCCCACCGCTGTGGCTGTCCTGGGGGACGTTTGCGAGCTCTGCCGCGGCGGACAAGGGCGATTCGCCGGTCTCCCAAGTCTGGTACAGCCGGGAACTCTGGAAGTTCAACCGGAAGATGAGATCGACGGTTCTTTCTATCTCCGATTCATTGTGAAAGACCGCGCCGGGATCGTGGGTGATATCGGCCAAACCTTCGGCCGCCTGGGCGTCAATATTTCAGAGATCTGGCAGCTAAGACACAGCGAGGAAGAGCTACGCGCCTTGGCTCAGAGCTGCCGGCTCAAAGAAAACCCCAGCGAGATCTTGCCCTTTGTCATTACCCTCGAGCAAGCGACCCTGCGCCAGATGCGCGAGGCTCTGGATTATGTTCGCAATCGCGACTATATCCTAGTTGATCCCGTCTGGTTTCCAATCTGGGGAGCGAAGTGACCAGCATTAGCTTCCAATAAGAAAGCTGAAATGCCGGGAGTCGCGCACGTGCAAACACGGTCTCAAGGACCCCGACATCGCCATTCGTCAGGCGGAAAAGCCGGTGCGAGTCGTTCCTGGTCTTAAAAACTTAGAGGAACTCTTTAGGGCGGATTTGGAAAAGTGAAATACATCATTCTTCAAGGCGACGGCATGGCGGATTATCCTCTCGACGTTCTCGGAGGCAAAACGCCGCTGGAAGCCGCACGGACACCCAACATGGATTGGCTTGCGGTCCATGGCGTATTCGGTATCGCCCACGTGATTCCGGACGGCTTTCCGCCCGGCAGCGATGTCGGGAATATGAGCATCATGGGCTACGATCCGGCGGTCTATCATACCGGCCGATCTCCTTTGGAAGCGGCCAGCATCGGGGTGCCCCTGGGTCCCAAGGACATCGCTTTTCGTTGCAACTTGGTAACCCTCGGCGGAAGCGGCGACGGGAGCTTCATGGAGGATTTTACCTCGGGCCACATCTCCACCGAGGAGGCGGGCGAGATCATTCGCGATCTCGGCCAAGAGCTCGGCGGCAACGGCATCGAGTTCTTTTCCGGCGTGAGTTATCGTCATCTCATGGTCTGGCGTGAAGGCAAAGAAAAAATGCGCACCACGCCGCCGCATGACATCACGGATCAGAAGATCGCCGGCTACCTGCCGAGCGGCGACGGCGCGGATCGTCTGCTCGATCTGATGGAAGCGTCGAAGCCGATCCTTGGGGATCACCGGGTGAATAAAAAACGACAAGCCGCGGGGCATCGACAAGCGACAACCATTTGGCTCTGGGGACAAGGGAAGGCGCCGGCGCTGCCGTCTCTGACCCGGCGTTTCGGCATCAAGGGCGGCGTTATCTCCGCCGTTGATATCGTTAACGGCCTCGGCGTCTGCGCGGGGCTGGAGCGCGTTTACGTGCCGGGCATCACCGGCTTCCTGGATACCAACTACCGAGGCAAGGGCGAATACGGCGTCGCCTCGCTGGAAAAAAACGACTTCGTTTTCATCCACGTCGAGGCGATCGACGAAGCGGGCCACATGGGCGACGTCGAGAAAAAAATTCAGGCCATCGAGGACTTCGACGAAAAGGTCGTCGGCACCGTACTCAAAGGCATGGCGCAGAGAAAAGATTGGCGCGTTTTGTTGATGCCCGACCACCCGACCGCCATCGCACTCAAAACTCACGTCGCGGAACCGGTCCCGTTCGTGCTTTTTTCCGCCGCCGAGCCTCGCAATAACGGTTCTGTGGGTTACAATGAAAAAGACGCCGTCAAAACCGGCGTCGTCGCGAAGCAAGCCTTCAAGCTGATGGAGGCGCTCGTAGAAGGGAGGCAAACATGGACCGAAATCTAGCTTTGGAAGCCGTTCGAGTTACGGAAGCAGCGGCGTTGAGTTGCGCCCGCCTCACGGGCCGTGGCGACGAAACAGCCGCGGATCAAGCCGCCGTGGACGCCATGCGCAAGGCCTTCGACGCTCTGGCTATCGACGGCACCGTGGTGATCGGCGAAGGCGAACGCGACGAGGCGCCCATGCTCTACATCGGCGAAAAAGTGGGCTGCGGCGGCCCCAAGGTGGATATCGCGCTCGACCCTCTGGAGGGAACGACTATCTGCGCTACAGGGGCGCCCAACGCTTTGGCCGTCATCGCCATGGCGGATGGCGGTAATTTACTTCATTGTCCGGACACCTACATGGAAAAGATCGCCGTCGGCCCCGCCGGCAAGGACGTCGTCGATCTGGACAAGACTCCGACGCAAAATCTTCATGCCCTCGCCGAAGCGCGACGGTGCAACGTTGAAGATCTGACGGTGATCATTCTCGCCCGTCCGCGACACGAACAGATCATAAAGGAAGTTCGCCAGGCAGGCGCGCGCATTCGCTTGATCGGCGACGGCGATGTCTCTGCCGCGATCGCGACGACCAAGCCGGAAACCGGTATCGATCTGCTGCTCGGTATCGGAGGCGCGCCCGAAGGCGTTTTGGCCGCGGCGGCCCTTCGCTGCGTCGGCGGGGAATTCCAAGGCCGGCTCAAACCGCGCAACGAGAGCGAAATCGAACGGGCCAAGAAGATGGGCGTCAGGGATATCAATAAGAAGTTCAAAATCGAGGAATTGGCGAGAGGCGACGTGACGTTCGCCGCCACCGGCGTGACCGACGGGGACTACTTGAGAGGCGTTCACTTTTTCCCGGGAGGAGCGACGACGCAGTCCGTGGTCATGCGCTCGAAGAGCCGCACGATCCGCATCATCAACGCGACGCATTACTTCGAGCACAAGCCTAATTACTAAAGCCTTCCGTTTCGTTTCGGCATCGTGGCGCAAAAAAGACGAAAGAAGAAGAGTGGATGGCTTCGAGCCGCCCTGCTCTTCGTCTTTGTTCCCCTGTTCGTCTGGGCGCTTGCGTTCCTCATCTGGTTCAACTGGACAGACTTCAACAATTTCGGCAAAAAAACGCCTGCGACAAATCCGTCCACGCAGGTTGAGAGGCCAAGCAAACAAACTGAAAAGCCTCCGCCGGAAAAGATCCTCGAGGAGGATCGGAAGAAACTGGAGGAGATCCTCAAGCGGCGTTGACCGTAAAATCGGTGCCGAGTTCAATTTGAACGATGGATCGTTTGAACCCGCTTTTAATTTAAACCGACGCGCGGACTAGCTTTGCATGACCGTTAGGAACAAGCGAGCTGGCGCTATTCCGTCTCGCCGGACTGGATGTCCAGCACCTTAACATCAAAGGTCAAGTTTTTTCCCGCCAGGGGATGATTGAGATCGAGAATCACGGTTTCTTTACGGATCTCGTGCACGCGAATGGAAACATCTTCGCCCTGCGACCCCCGGGCACTCAGTATGGTCCCCACTTGCAGCCCGCTAACCGGAACCTGTTCCTTTGGCACTTCCGTGAAAGCCTCAGGATTCACCTGCCCGTAGGCTTCTTGCGGCTGAAGCCGAATATTTTTCGTCTCATTAACCTCCATCCCGGCGAGGCCCCTTTCTAAGCCGGGGACAATTTCCTCTCGCCCGTGAGTATAAGTAACTGGTGATTTTCCCCTGTTCGATTGAAGGACGTTTCCGTTGTCATCCGAGACGGTATATTCAAAACTAACGACGGAACCATTTTTGATCATGCGCTCCTCCTTGTAATTGTATTTTTCGTAAATGTCTGTCTGACTACAGAACAATTTCCGACAGGGCGATGAGTGGTTGGAGGTGTTACTGTGGGAAGAGAGGGATCAGAAAAACGGACCGCCCAAGCGCGGACTATTTTTTATACGTTAGCCCCTGGAAAGGGTCAATACAACCCACTTAGCGAAAAAAATGTTGGCAGCGGCACTGCCAATTTAATTAGTAAGCGGACGGTTCTCGCCACGAAAAAACCGAAAAGGTTTACTTCCAGAGGTGCCAGCCTTCTTCAGGCTGCACCATTGTCTTAACGGCGGCATTTGATTGCTTGAATGCTTCAGCACGAGCGACAGGGCGAGTTCGAAGTTTCTCTTGAGAAAAGCGTCCAGGTCGGATCGCGTTCGCGCACGGAGTAAGCGAACCCTCGATGGTTGAGACTATTTGCCGTGGCGAAACTCTTTGAACACGCTCTCCTGCGAATCGAAATCGGCCAGGGTCCGCAAGGACGCGAATGTCGGAAAGATCATCGGCAATTCATCCTTCGCAAACAAGTGCAAAGCCCGATCAGGAGTCAGCCAGAGGCTGTGCGCGACTTCGGGCGAAGCGGGCAGGGGAGACTGATCGGCCGGCAGCGCGGCGAGAAAGAACCGCGTATCGAAGCGCAGCGAAAACTGCGAGGGTGTTCGCCAGTAGGAGAAGTAGGCTAAGTTTGAAGCGTGGCAAAGCAATCCGTCGCTTTCGAGAAGAGATTGGAAACTCGAAGACTTTTCGAGCAAGGCGGCATGTTTCTTCGCGAGTTCGGTTTTGTCAATTGGTTCCGCCGCCCAACGTTCTCCTTTTTCCTTCACGGCCAGGAGAATTCCTACCTCTTCGAAAAGCTCTCTAATCGCCGCAATCCAGAAGCCCAAAGCTTCATTCGGCGCGAAGTGAGCGCCGACGATCTTCCGTGCGTCGTTGGGTGTGAGCCCGTGGCAACGGCGCAGGATTGATGCCGAACAGTCTTCTTTTCTCACCGTTCCTCCGGGGAAACAGTACATGCCGCCGAGAAAGGCCATATCATCGGGCCGGCGGGTGAGGAACACTTCCAACCCTCGCGGCTCAGCGTCCCGGAGGAGAATCACCGTAGCGGCGCGTCGAGGTTTTTGCCGTTCAGTCATCGCACATCGAATGTAAGCGCTTCGCCGAACGGTGTTCGGCAGGGTGGCCCCGGGCTATAATAGCTGTGGAATCGTTTTTCGGACTGCGCGTAAAAGATGATGCTGGAGGAGACCGTGCCTGAAATGTCGCCGTGTACACAGATCGCGTCTCGGGGATCAGTGGAACCGTCGCTCAATGTATGATCGCCGAGAACCTTTGCAAGCGAGCGCATCCAAAATGCGCCGTCGCAGGGGTTCAATCGGAACTCATCGGTGAGTTGAGAAAACTGCCGATAGGCGCGATCCAGTTTTTCCGATTGCGCGTCATATTCAGTCGTGTTGCTGAAAACGTGCAATCCCCGGCCGAGTCGACGGCCTTTGATTTCCCTCTGGACGTTGTAGGCGGCCCAGGCTTCGCGTGAGTCGGCGAAGAGAACCGTGAAGGGCTGGTAACTCGCTTGATGTACTTGGACAAATTCACGTGCGTCCGCGGCGCTCTGAAGCGCGAGCAGGTCCAAACAAAATAGTCCGCGTGATCGCGTGTTGGTTGGCACAGCTCGCTCGCTGGTTAATCTCCGGTTGAGAATTCCGACCAATAGACCGTATTCATTCACCCCGAGCCAGGTGCCCCCGGCCAGAAGATCCTTGCCGGCAAAGATGGCTGGATTCGAACCATATAAACCCGGCGCCGCCGACGGGCGGTCGTAATGCTCGTCACGGTTGGCGGCGACGATCAACGGACATTCGTCCAACATCCGGAAATAAAGCGCCAAGGTGCACACAGTTAAGGTTTACAGAAAGCCATAATGTTCTGCAAATGACCAGCGAAAACCCATGTTTGTCGTCCCCGACCAATTATGTTAGCTTCCAAATATTGGAAAGGATTTCTATGTTTCAGTCAGTAGATGACGTGGTCAGTGGCTTGGGTAGGCAGGAATATATCTGCAACAAAAATGTCGCCACAGTGGTTTATCTCGGCACCATGCTGCAAAAGCCGATTTTGGTCGAAGGACCGGCCGGTGTCGGCAAAACGGAGCTCGGCAAAGTGTTGGCAGGCGCATTGGGCATGGAGCTTATCAGGCTCCAGTGCTACGAAGGATTGGACGAGGGCAAAGCGCTTTACGAATGGGAGTACGCCAAGCAACTTCTCTACACGCAAATTCTAAAAGATAAGATCGGCGAAGTCTTACAGGGGACTCGAACTCTTCAAGAGGCTGTGGAATGCATCGCCAAGCAAGACGGCATTTTCTTCTCCGACCGTTTCTTGCTGCCGCGGCCGCTGCTGCGCTCCCTCATGGCGGAAAAGCAATCCGTTCTGCTCATCGACGAGGTGGATAAGTCGGACGCGGAGTTCGAGGCCTTTTTGCTGGAAGTATTGAGCGATTTTCAGATCACCGTGCCCGAGATCGGCACGCTCAAGGCGAAGCACATTCCGCTCGTCGTATTGACCAGCAACAACAGCCGTGAGATGTCCGATGCTCTGAAACGGCGCTGCCTCCATCTCTATCTGGATTTTCCCGACCCTGAGCGAGAAATGGAGATCATCAAGCTCAAAGTTCCCGGGGTCGGGGATCAGCTGGCAAAAGAAGTCGTGCTGCTGCTGCATCGCGTGCGCAAGCTGGACCTGAAGAAGACGCCCAGTATCAGTGAAACCCTCGACTGGGTGAAGGCGCTGACGCTTCTCAACATCAAGCAACTCGACAGCGAGCTGGTGGACCAGACGCTCTCGGCGCTCATGAAATACGAGGCGGATGTCCGCAAAGCGCACCAAGAACTGAAATCTTACCTGGCGGAACGCAAGTCGCGGTTGGGCGCCACGGCAACCGGCAGCGATAAAGATCACCTGCATTAACTCTCATTGGTCTCGGTTAAAGAATGGAAGATCGAATCGTCGAATTCGCCACCGTCTTGAGGCGCAACGGTGTGCGGGTGTCGTTGTCTGAAAACATGGACGCGTTCCGCGCGCTCCAGCTCGTCGGTGTCGTCGACCCGTTGCTCTTTCGCAACGCCCTGCGGACGACTCTCGTGAAGCGCTCCGTCGATCTCAAGCCCTTTGAAGAACTCTTTGACTTTTACTTTTTCGGCATCGGGCAAGCCATTGACGCGGCCGATCGCCGCATCATGGAAAAAATGGGTCTTACTCCGGAACAGTTTCAGCAGATGCTCGAACAGATCCAGCGGCGATTAAAAGAGATGAAAGGGGATTGGTCCGAGCTGACCCGCGCCCTGTTGAGCGGCAACCGCGGTGAACTGGAGCGCTGGTTGAGGGAAGCGGCGAGCCAAGAGGCGGAGGCGCCCGAGAGTTTTCGTTTCACGCCCTACACGACAATGGGCGCTCGATTGCAGCTGGATCGCGTCCAGTTCGAGATCGACCGGTTCAAAGCGACGCTGCAAATGCCGAGCGGTAACGGCGAAGATTTGCAAAACCTCCTGCGCTACCTGGACGAGCGGATGAGAGACCTCAACCGGCTGCTGCGGGAGATCATCCAACAGGAGCAACGAAAGCGCGGCGTCGAGCCAACCGATTATAACCGCCGGAGCACGCTCGCCGACAAGAGCTTCGCTTTCTATACCGAGGATGACATCCGGCGCATGAACGACGCCGTGACGCGGCTTGCGCAGCGGCTTAAGAATCGGCTGTCGGTCCGCCGCAAGAAGGCCGCCCGCGGGCGTTTTAACGTGAAGGAGACCCTGCGCAAAAATCTTCAATATGGCGGCGTGCCGTTTCAGATCCAAATCGATCGCCGAAAAAAGACCAAGCCTCAAGTGATGATCCTGTGCGATATTTCGGACTCCGTGTTGAACGCCTCCCGCTTCATGTTACAATTCGTCTACTCGGTGCAGGTTCTCTACGCCAAAGTTCGCAGCTTCGTCTTCGTCAGCGACCTGGCTGAAGTCACCAAACTTTTCGAAGAGAACGAGATCCATCACGCGGTGGAGACCGCGCTCAAGGGCGACGTGATTGACGTTTTTACGCACTCGAATTTCGGCCGCGCGTTTGAGAAATTTTACAAAAACTATTTTTCCGCGGTCACCGGCAAGACCACCCTTTTAATCATCGGCGACGGGCGAAACAACTACAACCGGTCCAATGAGTGGGTGCTGAAGGAAATTCAACAGAAAGCGAAGCAACTCATCTGGTTGAATCCCGAGAATCGAATGACCTGGGGCGTGGGCGACAGCGAGATGCCGCGCTACGCGCCCTGTTGCGACGTCGCCGAGGAATGTCGGAACCTCAATCAACTATACAAGATCGTCGACCTCATCGTGCCATGAAGAGGCTCTACATCCAGACCTACGGTTGCCAGATGAACCAGTACGATTCCGAGCGCATCGCGCGGGTGCTGGGGCGGGTGGACTACGTTGCGACCGAAAGCATAGAAAACGCCGATCTGATTCTGCTGAATACCTGCAGCGTTCGTGACAAGGCGGAGCAAAAGGTCTACAGCTCCCTAGGGCGCTGGAAGGAGCTCAAAGAGCAGCGCGAAGGAGTGGTCATCGGCGTCGGTGGCTGCTTGGCTCAGCAGGAAGGCGAGCGATTGCTCAAGCGAGTGCCGCATCTCGATCTCGTTTTCGGCACGCACAATATTCACAAACTCCCGGAAATGGTCGAGCAGGTTCAGAACTGGCGAACCCGGCCGGTGGAAACCGCTTTTTACCGCGATCCATCCTACATGGAAGATGCCGAGTGTCGAACCCACGTGCAAGGTTCCAAAGCTTTCGTCACGATCATGCAGGGCTGCAATAAGGTCTGCAGCTTCTGTATCGTGCCGCACGTGCGCGGGCGGGAAGTCAGTCGTCCGAGCGAGAAAATTATCGCGGAAGTCGAATGTTTAGTCCGCCAGGGTGTCAAAGAAGTCATGTTGCTCGGGCAAAATGTCAATTCCTACGGCAAGACTTCACCGGGAGAGATCAATTTCGCCGAATTGCTGGGCTGCGTGAATGCCATTCCTGGCCTTGAGCGGATTCGCTTTACCACGTCGCATCCGCAAGACCTTTCACCGGAGCTGATCGAAGCGTTTGCGACGCTGGAAAAACTTTGCGAGCATCTTCACTTGCCGGTGCAGTCCGGTTCGGATTCGGTCTTGGCGCGCATGCGTCGCGGCTATAATTGTAAAGAATACTTACATCGCATTCGACTCCTGAACGATCGCTGCCCACAGGTCGCGCTCAGCACCGACATTATTGTCGGTTTTCCCGGTGAAACGGATGATGAATTCCAGTCCACGCTAGAATTGCTCCGGCAAGTGGAGTATGATGAAATCTTCTCGTTCACGTACTCACCGCGACCGCAAACGGTTTCGGCCAAACTGTATGACGATGACGTCCCTAACGAAATAAAAAAAGATCGTCTGAAGAAAGTGCAGAGCTTGCAACGGGAAGTATCGCTGAGGAAGAATAGGGAGAGGATCGGCGCCGTCGAAGAAATTTTAGTTGACGGTCAGTCGAAACTGAAGAACGGACAAATAATGGGACGGACCCGGACCAACCGAATCGTGAACTTGTTGGGGCCGGAGGCGCTGGTTGGAAGTTTGGTGTCCATCCGGATTACGGGAGCATCGGCGAATTCGCTGGTGGGTGAACTGTTGACCGTAGATCGAGAGTGTGATTCATACCTAGAAGGGGAAACGGCATGACCAAAAGGGAAGATACGATCCAAATGTCCGTCGGCGGATTAACCTTGGACCCGGTGACCAAAACGCCCATCGTCATTCTCAAGGACACCGAAAACAAGCTCAACCTGCCGATCTGGATCGGCCTTTTGGAAGCCACGGCCATGGCCACGGAGATCGAAGGTATCAAGATGGCGCGGCCGATGACCCACGACCTGCTCAAAAATATTCTCGGTGAAGTCGGTTGTTCCGTGGAGTCCATCGAGATCACGGAGCTCAAGGAGAACACGTATTACGCCCTGGTGCACATCAGCCTCGCCGGCCGGCAGCTGATGATCGATTCGCGGCCCAGCGACGCCATCGCGCTGGCGCTACGGACCAAGAGTCCGATTTACGTCGCCAAAGCGGTTCTGGAAGCTTCCAGCGTTCTGCAACAAAACGAAGAGGGAAAAGAAGCCGCTGTGGAAAACGTTTCGAATGTCTCCAAAGAGAAATGGGCCGAGATTCTCGAAAAGATGAGCCCGGAAGACTTCAAATACAAGCAGTAGCGTGCCGGCAAGTTTCTTCTTCGGTTCACATCCCGCTGCCTCTGACTTCCACCCGCCAAAGCTAAACACCGATGGCGACCGCCAGCAGAAGAATAACTCGCAAGCAGCTTCGCCAACCTGATTGGCTTCACACCACCACCGAACAAGCGCTTGAGTTCTACGAAGGAAACCGCGTCGTAGTCCTGACGGGTGCCGTGGTCTTAATCCTTCTGATGCTTGGAGTTTGGGCCTTGCAAGCGTTCAAACAAAGCCAGGACAACCAAGCCGTTCAGGAATTCAGCCGAGCCATCAACCTCTACCAGACGGAAAAATACCGCGAGGCCGTTGCCGCATTTCAAAAAGCCGGAGCCTACCGCTGGTCTCACTATGCGCTGCTTGCGCATCTCTACGAGGCGAACAGTTACCTGGCGATCAATGACTCGGACAAAGCGATCACGGCCGCCGAGCGGTTTATCGCCGGAACAAGCTCCGATTCATTGTATCGGCAAATGGGATTGCTCGCGCTCGCGTCCGCGGAGGAGCAGAAAAATCAGTGCAAGCAGGCCGTGGAACACTACTCGCAAGCCGCGATGATCAAGGCAGCCTTCCGCGAGAGAGCCATCATGGGCAAGGGCCGCTGCTCAGAGCAGATCGGCGACACCAAAGGCGCGCTCGCCGCTTACAAAGAATACCTTCAAGATAATCCAGATTCCCCACTAGCCATCCGCGTCGCTGAGCTGGAAGCAAAAGCCGGCGGGCAAGCGGTGGCTAAGTAGCCTCTGACTTATGTAAACTTCTTCCATCCGCCAATTAACCCTTGGATGATTTCATACCATCCGCGTTTCTCACCACAATCGGATGATCGATCGCAAAGTATACAGGCCATAAAATCTCCATCATCAGTCGACTGATATTCCAGTTCCCCGTGAGCATCATGAGCAAGACACAACTTTAGCAGCTTTGCCTACTGACTGGAGCCTTTGTGAATCTTCGGCTCTCACGACCTCACGCCGGCGATCCAGTTGCCTTGCGAGTGATCCCAAAATTTGACCTCCTTTAAACGAACTATCTCGACTCGATCCTTGGCTGACCCCCCAACCCCCGTCACCGATTTTTTTTCTCACCAAGGTAATCATCACTTATCCAGAGGGTTGAACTTGCGGTGTTGAACTACGACCGACGTGCACAAGCGGCCGTTTTTACGTGAAGATAAAACGTCTGATAAGATATATTATGTAAACTTTTGGAGATAACCCAAATGGGCGGCCGGCGCCCTGTTTTTACGCCTTCCCTGCTGCCCTTCTCACAACTATCTCGCCGGGTGTAACGCCAGTTCCCACGGGTTGGTTCGGATAGCTGATAAATTGCTTTTGGTAGGTAGCGACTGCTTATCTCGCTGCACGGTGTGCGTGTAGCGCGCTCGATTCATACTGGCAAGTGTTCTCCGGTTGAGCGCTTGGTTTTTGAGGATGGCATGTTCTTATCTGAGTTTGGCCGCTTTAAAAATAGCGCCACAGCCACCACTTCTCAAAGCCTATCTTTGCCCAATAGATGAGCCGCGACGGTCCCCACGTCCTGGGCTCGGTGACACCGAACGGCGGCCAGCCGGTTGGATAAACTGTGCGGTTTGCAGCGGCGCGGCCCGCGCCGAACGCGAGCAGTCATATGGTGTGTAGCCAGAGATCCACGGGCCTACCTTTACCCGTAATCTCGACCGCTAGATTATGCGCGAGCACGTCCGCTTCCTGGTGCGCGACGCCTCCGGCTTTGGACGCCGGCATGTCGGCGCAGTCGCCGATCGCATAGACGTTGTCCCACTTGGTTCTGAGCGTGTCGTAATCCACTCGGATGCCGGTTTCCGTGTCCGCCAGTCCGCTGTCGAGAAGAACCTGAGCCGGCCGGTGCGGCGGCACCATCACCAGCAAGTCATACCTGAGTTTATAGTTGTAAAGCCCTAGAACTTCTTTCTTTTCCGGATCGATGGCACGGACGACGAATTCATAGTTCTGTTTGATATTGCGCCGCCGGCTCTCGGCGTCCATCCAGACCACTGGATCATGCGCTTCGCCCGCGGGCTCCGGATCCCTTGTGAAGTATTCGATTTCGACGCGATCGCGGACGCCGCGCTGCCGAAAGTAGCCGTCCAACATCCACTGGGTTTCGTATGGAGCGGGCGGGCACCGATACGGTCCCAAAGGAACGCCGACGACAATCCGGCCGCTGCGAAAATTCGCCAGGGTGTCGCGCAAGCGAACTGCCGATTCCATTTCCCACGGGTGGATTGAAGCCTCGGCGAATCCAGGCACGAGATCCGGTCGAGTCTGTAGACCGAGTGAAACGATCAAATGATCGTAATTAATCTTCTCCTTTTGCAGCGCGACTTCCTGGCGCAACGGATCGATTCCGAGGATCTCGGACTGAGTGACTTTGACATTACGCTTTTGCAAAACGCTGAGGCTCCGGCTGATATCCCACGGCTGGCGTTGGCCCACCATGACGAAAAGAAAGGCAGGCATGAAAATATGATTGGGCCGCCGGTCGATGAGAATTACGTCGTGATCCGCGCCCAACTTTCGGCCCAGCTTGGTGGCGGCGACCACCCCGCCGCAACCGCCGCCCAAGATCACAATCCGCTTTCGTCCGTTAACGTACGCCATGGCGTCGCTGATCTACCTCTGGCAAAGCCGGGAGGCCGTGTCTGCTCTCCTAGACCACGATTAATTAGCGATGAGCCTCTACGCCGATTTCTTTTTCTCGCCGAAACGTCGACGCGAGCGGATCGCCAGTCCCTCGAGATTTCTCAAGCGTTGGTCGCCCCACATCGCCTGCTCGGTCTTTCCTTCCAGCGTCAGCTCCTTGCCGAATCGGGACGTGGTTCGTAAAAACCAAAGTATTAATCGATCCGAAATGTCTTTGATCCATTCCATAAAATATTCTCCAGCGACCCTACACTAGCAAAACCGCATTCCTCCCGAGCAGCAATGAAATGGAAATTATCTGCTGAGATAGGATGCGGCTTAGATATGAACCGCTAACGGAGGAATGTATCTTCCTGCCTTAATGTATCGGCCGCGTCGAGCAAAGCTTGCGGATTCGGCGGCGCTTCGCCGAGCAAACCCACTTGACGGAGAAACTGGCCGATTTGAGCATGGTCCCGGGGACTCACCGGCGCGTACGGCCTTGACGGATCACCGATATCGACGCCGAAATGCTTCATCGCCGATTTCATCACCGGCGGTAATCCATAGGCAGCCCACTTGCCGGGAAACAAGGCATAGCAGCGCGCCCAAAAGCGCGCGCTCTCCAAATCCCCTACTCTGAACGCTTTCACGATCTGCGCGCCGATCCGGGTACCCGGCGGCGGCATCGTCGCTCCGGAACCGCCCAACATCAATGTCACCAACAAAGGCTGCATCGTTGTGAAGTAATGGCCGCGGCCGGCAAGATCAATTTGCTCAATGAGTCTGGATATCTTTGTGATATCCCGAGAGCTTTCCTTGAAGTACCGAATATTCTCGATCTCGCTGATCTTGACGAAGGCATCCTGCGGCGGGTCGGCACCGGGGCCCGGGTTGTGATAGCAAACCACCGGCAACGGGCTCGTGGATGCGACCTGAGTGTAAAACTCCATAAGTTCGGCGATCGTCGGCTGGCCGCCCCAAGGCCGTAGCGGCATCAAGACTTGAATCAGATCACCGCCGACCTTTGCGGCATATTCGGCCAGCTCAATCACCTCCCTGGGCGATGGGCTGGAGCAGCCGAGCAGTACCGGCACCCGTTTATTGACGATTTCGGTGCCGATGCGCAACAATTCCTTCCGTTCGTCGCGCGAGAGCATGGTGTATTCGGCGGCTTCGACGGCCGCGATCGAAATCGCATCGCAGTCGGCGACCAGGAAATCGATTTCTTTCTCCAACGCTTTGTAATTGACGCGATCATCGTCGCCGAACGGCGTGAGGCAAGCGCCGATGATTCCTTTGATCGGTTTGGCGAGTGGCATGGTTCTAGTGTAGGACTTCCGCCACGATTCGAGCGTGACCGGCGTCGCTGCCCTTGACGCGCAGCGGAAAGGCCATGATTCGGGTCCTTTTCCCGACGATGCTCCCCAGGTTGGTCACGTTCTCGGCAATCAACACTTCGTTGCCGAGTAAGGCTCGGTGCACCGGGAAATCAAATCCCTTGGGACGCAGCGGCGTCGGCAAATCGACTGTGATGCAATCGATGCCGAACATTTTAATTCCCTTTTTGACCATCCACTCCGCCGCGTCGACCGACAGGTAGGGATGCAAATTGTAGTCGGGGCTGTCGAACTTTTCATCCCAGCCGGTATAGAGCATGAGAATATCGCCGCGATTCACGGGCACGCCCGAACCTTCCAGGTCTTTGGCTGTGACCTCTTCGCCCCCCTTCTTTTTAACGCCGATGACGGCGCCGGCGCCAACGAATGCATCGAGAGGCAACTGTTCGATTGATTTTCCGTTCGCCACGATGTGAATCGGCGCGTCCACGTGCGTGCCAGCGTGACAAGGCAACGAAAGCTCGGTTACGTTCAAAGGATGACCCTTTTCTAAACTCAAGAATTTTCGCACGTGAACGTCCGGCAGGATCGGGATCTTCGGCATCCCGTCATAAATCACACGCGACAGATCAACCATCTCCATGGCAGGCCCTCCTTAGTTTCCGTTTCTCCACCTTGCATACAGCGGATCTTTGTCTACAAAAGCCCGCTTAATTCCATCGAACGCCAACCAAAATTGATCGAGTGTCTTTTGGACTGACGCACGCACTTCGGCTTGTTGATGATCGGTCAACGCGTAACGTTCCACGGCCAGCGGTCCGACCTTCATGTGTTCTTCATCCACTCCCATGTGCAACGTCCAGTAACGAATATCCTCCGAGTTGCGATCAAAGCCGTAGTGTTGGGTTAGCCCGGTAACGATCCGCGCCATCCGTTCATTGGCGGTTCCTTCCAAACAAAAGCCTTGGCAGGCATAAAGTTCGAGCCAGGATCGCTGGTACATGAGCAGCTCGCGCCAGTCCAAGAAGGCTTGGGTTTCGGGCGTCGGCTCGACACGATCCAGTTCGTCTTTGCTGTAACCGCAGGCCTTCGCAAAGCGGATAAACAATCCCTTATGGCTATCCGTCCCGGTGATCTCTCCTGTCCCCTCCTCCACTACGTTTTCAATCCACATCTTTTCCAACTCCGGATCGTCCGGGCAGCGTCCCAACATAGTCGCGATGGGCTTGGGAAAAGGTTTTGGGAAAAACAAATAGAACTGGCCGACAAAGCCTTTTAGTTGTTCACGCGTCAACTCTCCCTTCTCGATCATCCCGATAATCGGGTGGTCCTTCGAGTGCTTGGCTAGTACCATCTGTTGTATTTCTTTAACGAATGCCTGGCCCGACAATGTCATTAGAAGGCGCCTCCATTCAGAGCTGTTTTGTCACTGAAGCATTAACAGAAAAATTCCCCGGCGAGATTCAAGCTCACGCCGGCTAAATTAGGAGCCAAACCGGGAGTTTCCACTAACTTATCTGAACCCTTACCACACGGGAAAATCGGAAGAAAGATCTGGCGGCATTTCCTAGTCTATTCCCCACGGGTAATTTGCGACGGATCGCGGACCACGATCTCGGCGACCCCTCGAGATACGTTAATCGTACCGGTGACGCAGATTTTCTTTCCGGCATAGTTTATTTCCGGAGGCTTGGAAAATTTGTCTCGATTCTCTCCCGGAATAACGGCGTTAAATTTTTGATTCGGGTAGGCGCGGTCGAGGTTCAAATAAGTAGGACGGCCTTTGCTGTCTTCGGCATAGTTCGTGCTCGTAACCTGCCCGCACACCGTGGCTTTTTTTCCCGCATACCTTGCAGCCTCGGATGGAATAATGCGCTCCTGGGCCGGAACCGAAGTCGCAACGATAAAAAGAACCGCCGCGATCGCAAGCTGAAACGCAAGCTTTCTCATCTGACACTCCTTCCCAGTTAGTGCTGGATCTTCCCATCAGGAACTAAAGCCGTCAACCGAATTTTTGGTCGATCACGCTCATGCTCGGCCCACTCTTGGTATCGCAATTGCCCCCTCGCCCGGTAACGCATCCACGCAGCTTGTGTAGTTGTGAAGATTTCCTCGAAGGAAACCGAAGCGCGTTTTACCACGCGGTCTTGAGTCACAAGTACGATGACACACCACCCTTACCCGTGTCGTTTTCTTGAAGCAGATCGCACTTAAATGGCCAAGTAAATCATGAACCACGCGTATGCCAATTTTGCAAAAAGAACGGTGATGATAATTTGCCAGACCATTAGGATAACCGTGCCGATCGAATTGATTCTTCGTACCGCTTGGGGTGGGGGCGGATTGGTAAACGATTTCCAGAGGATCTCGCCAAAGCGCCGTTGAAAAAGCTCCGCGGACATCCCGATAGCAACCGCGGCTATAAGCGTCCCAAGAACGAAGAAAATTAGCACCTTAAACGAAGTAAGAGAAGTTAGGCCGGCGTTCGAAATGAACAAATAAGAAGCCGAACAGATAAATGCGCCTGCCGCGATTCCACCCCGACTGAGTAGTTTTCCATTCGCAGGCATCTACCATCATCTTCCGACTAAAACCATCGACTATCAATCCCACTCGTCTAGTTTCGGGATTTCTTCGTCGGGCCACATGCCCTACACTCAGGCTGAAGGCGTGGCTAATCTGAACCTCGTGCCAGAGACAGGCTGCCTGGTGGCCATCGGCTATCCTAAATTGGCGGGCGGCCTCGGCGGTTATGCGTGCTATATCGCCATCTGTCCGGCGGATTGGAAGTATGGCGTGTCGGTGGGCGAAGTACCGGAGGCACTCCTGCCCAAGAGCGATAAGATCCTTCAGTGGGATGCGAAGCAAGGCATTCGCGTGCGCAAGTAGCAGACTTGCAACCAAGCGTCCGTGTACGCCTTCCGCGCAGGCGGTTCTTTTTCGGAGCGGTGAGCTCTTCTCATCCGACGCTACTCGCTAATAAAAATCGTGAATTTAGCATCCACTCGCGTTGAAGCCGATCCAGTCAGTTCCTCGTCGACCTGGCTTAAGCCTCGCGGCTGGAACGCCGGAATCTCATGTGCAAACCTAGCTGATGGAGTTTTTCGATACTAAAATTTCTGCGCTCACGGTGGCCGCCGCGGATCTCGTAGTTAACCGCCACGGAATCGGGATCCCAGGAAATATTAAAGGCGCTCACCTCTATTCTATCAAGGTGTTCACCCAAGGTGCGCAAGAGTTGCGAAAGCTTACTGGCTCCGCGTATCTGCGCGGCAGAATGACCGCGCCTTTTTTTTCTTCCCTGGACGTCAAGGCGTGAAATATCCAGAGGATCATAGCGCAGCCATCCATCGCCCGCTACCGATCGGGTGCTTCTCTGCTCGGGGTCTGAAAAATCCCAAGTGTTGTCAATGAGACTGTTCCTGACAATCCATTGAGAGGTCGGTGTCAGGGACTTGCTCCGCACTACGTAAGCATCGTCTTCTTTCTCCAGCTCAAAGTCTTCAACTCGGAGAGTTTCCAGGGACTGACCGATTGTTCTTAGAGACCGCGAATACCGCATTGAATGACTCTCTCTGAGTCATTCTATCTATGGAAAATGATGGTGCAAGCCGGTAAAAATTTTTCTTGAGCGAACCGTAGCGAGAGAATCAACGCATACAAAATTGAGAATAATTTGTGCGCCCGATCCCGCGCGAGCCGGATAGCCGAAAGGGGATAATCGGGGCGCAAACCAATCTCCGAGGTAGCCCACCTCGGACGGTTCGGTCAGCCAGTCAAATAGCATCTGACCGCTAGTTGCTAGCCTTTAGTGCAGGCGTTTCACGCCACCCTTTTTAGGATAATCGCCTTAACGTGTGGCTTGACTGTTATAACAATCCGTGATATATACATTGCAATTAGTGATATGAGACTTGGGGGCAAACTCCGATACTTGCGCGAAGTCGAGGGGACGCTTCGCGGTTTAGGACGCGCGATGACTCAGCAGGAAATCGTTCGCTCTATTAAAAAGGATCTCGGTAAGACGATCAGCCAGTCTTACCTATCACAGATCGAGAGTGGGGCTCGGCCGCATCTTACCAATTCGACGCGCATGCTGCTGGCGCGGTTCTTCAACGTGCATCCCGGATACCTCGTCGATGATCCGGAAGGCTACTCGACTGAGCTCATTTCCGATGTGGGAGGCATGGAAAACAAACTGGATCTCTGGCTCATCAATGGCGCCGAGCGTTTCCGCCGCGACCTCGATCTGCATCACGCTCTGGTTGCCACTGCGCGGCATGAAGATTCGCGCATGTGCCTGGTTCTGCTCGGCGCCATCCTCGAAAACCCTGGACTGGCCGAACGGCTGCTTCAAGTGCTCAAGCCGGCGGCGGAAAGGAGTCGTGCAAAATGACTTGGGCTGATTTCTACCTAATCTGCTTTTTTCTTGGGTTTGCTCTCAGTCTGCTCTCGCTGCTGGGAAGTTTGCATCTCCACCTGCCCCACCTGGATTTACATATCGGCGGCGATCACGCGCATGGTCCGCACTCGGGCGGAGGGCACGCGAGTGAGATTGCCCCGATTAATTTTGGCACGGTCGCCGCCTTTCTCGCTTGGTTCGGCGGCACGGGTTACCTCCTCGCCCGGTTCTCTAGCTTCTGGTTCCTGCTCGGCTTCGGTATCGCGTGCGCGAGCGGATTCGTCGGGGCAGCGATCGTGTTTTTTTTCCTCGCCAAGGTTCTCATCCGCCATGACGAGGAGCTCAACCCGGCGGACTACGATATGATCGGCGTACTCGGAACCGTCAACAGCAACATTCGTCCGTCCGGCACCGGTGAAATGATCTTTTCACAAGCCGGGGTTCGACGCGCTGCTCCCGCGCGCAGCGATGACGGACTCGAAATCGCAAAGGGAACCGAAGTCGTTGTGACCCGGTACGAGCGCGGCGTCGCCTATGTTCGGCCTTGGGAAGAGCTTACGAATTCGTCGGCAGCGTCAAACGAAATTAAGGAGGACTAAAATTATGAGCATAGAAATTATTTTCGCCATCGCAGGACTGATGGCATTGACTCTCATTTTGCTGATGGCCATGTTCGCCCGGCTGTACCGCAAGGCCGGGCCGCATGAGGCTCTCGTGGTATATGGTTTCCGCGGCACCCGCATCATCAAGGGGCGCGGCTCCGTGATTTTCCCGATGGTGGAGAATTGCCGCCTGCTCTCGTTGGAGCTGATGTCGTTCGACGTCGCGCCCCAGCAGGACCTCTATACGAAACAGGGTGTCGCGGTAACCGTCGAAGCCGTCGCGCAGATCAAGGTCAAATCAGATCCCGAATCGATCCAGACCGCCGCCGAACAATTTCTCACCAAGACGCCCCAGGAGCGCGAGGGACTCATCCGCTTGGTGATGGAAGGCCACCTGCGCGGCATCATCGGACAGCTCACTGTGGAAGAGATCGTCAAGCAGCCTGAAATGGTCGGCGACCGCATGCGCTCCACCTGCGCCGACGACATGAGCAAGATGGGACTGGAGGTCATCTCGTTCACGATCAAGGAAGTCCGCGACAAAAACGAATACATCAGCAACATGGGCAGGCCCGACGTTGCGAGGATCAAGCGGGACGCCGATGTGGCCGCCGCCGAAGCCGAGCGCGACACAGCGATCAAGCGCGCCGAAGCCATGCGCGCGGCCGCTGTCGCCAAGGCGCAAGCCGATAAAGAACGCGTGCTCGCAGAAACACTTTCGCAGGCCGCGCAGGCCGAAGCGCAGCGCGATCTCCAAGTCAAACAGGCCAACTTTCTCGAAACCGTTCAAAAGCAGAAGGCGTCCGCCGACAAGGCCTATGAGCTCCAGACCAATGTGATGCAGCAGCAGGTCATCGCTGAGCAGGTCAAGATCGAGCAAGTGCAAAAGACCGGTCAGATCGCTGTGCAGGAGGCCGAAATCCAACGCCGCGAGCGCGAATTAGTCGCGACGGTGCTCAAACAGGCCGAGATCGAGCGCCGCAAGATCGAGACGCTGGCGGAGGCGCAGAAGCAGAAGTTGATCTTCGAGGCCGACGGCCAGGCTGCTTCCACCCGCGCGACGGGCGAAGCGGAAGCCGAGATCATCTTCAAGAAGGGAGAGGCCGAAGCAAAGGCCATGAACGTGAAGGCCGAAGCCTACCAGGATTATAACCAGGCGGCGGTCATCGACAAGCTGATCAGCAGCATGCCCGAGATCGTCAAGGCGCTCGCTTCCCCGCTGGCCAACGTCGACAAGATCACGATCGTATCGACGGGCAACGGCAATTCCGCTGGGATGAACAAGATCACGGGCGACGTGGCTGCAATGGCCGCCCAGATTCCCGCGTTGTTCGAAACGCTTTCCGGAATGCAGCTCTCAGACCTGCTTTCCAAGGTAAGATTAATTGGAGACAAGTCGCCCAAGCCTGACGAGAAGGCGTAGGGCGCAGCTAACTAACAGAAGGAGGTTTGTATGGCTTTACTAGAAAGAGTATCCACACTGATCCGGGCCAACCTGAATGACTTGATCGACAAGGCCGAGGACCCGGAAAAGATGGTCAAACAGGTGATTCTGGACATGCAGAACCAGCTCATGCAGGTGAAGACCCAGGTCGCCATTGCCATCGCCGACCAGCACGTGCTTGAAAAAAAACGGAAGGAGAACGCGGACAAGGAGGCTGAGTGGATCCGCAAGGCCGAACTGGCCGTGGACAAGAAACAGGATGACCTCGCACGCGCGGCCCTCGAGCGCTCCATGAGTTACAAGCGGATGACCGCGAACTTCGAAGTGCAAGTGGCGGATCAGAAAACGGAGGTCGAGAATCTGAAGTCGGCCCTGCATAAGCTCGAGCAGAAGCTGGCCGAAGCCGAGTCGAAGAGCGACATGTTGATCGCACAGCACCGGCGGTCGCGGGCGTCGGCTAAAGCGAGCGACGCGCAGATGGTGATAGGCGATAAGTCGAAGCTCGCGACGTTCGACCGGATGAAGAGCAAGGTGGGTCACGCGGAGGCGGTCAGCCGAGCGAAAGCCGAGATGATTAGCGACAGCGTCGAGGACAGGCTGGCGGCTTTGGAGAAGCAAGACGAGATCGAGAAGCTGCTGAATGAAATCAAAGCGCGCCGCGCCGGTTAGCGCCGTGAAGAAGGTCTTCCATTTCGACTCGCAGACCGATGGGTATCGCGCGGACGTGTGCGTCGTCTCGTGCTTCGACGCGCGCTTCGAGCTGGTGACGCGCAAATTCCTCAAGAAGCGCGGAATTTGGTGGGCCGACCCACTGAAGATCGCCGGCGGGGCGAAAGCCTTCGCCTCCCCGGCGGAGGAGTCCGAGCGCAGCTTCGTCCTGGGACAGGTGCGAACCTCGATGCGGCTGCACGGGACGAACCGGGTGATCCTGATGGTCCACAGCGATTGTGGAGCATACGGCGGCTTGCAGGCCTTCGGCGGGGATGAGGAACGCGAGGCTGCGAATCACGAAACGCAATTGCGCAGCGCCGCGGAGTTTTTAAAGGACAACATCCCAGCGATTGAGGTGGAGTGCTATTACCTGAAGTTCACCGGCGTTTGGGCCGTCGAAGCGGCTTGAATTGTTTTGTGCCACGTACCGCCGCGATATGGGGCTCTTAGATTGAAGCAGTTTTCGAAGCTTTGCATTGTCCTTTGGAGGCTCATCCGGTCTCACGATTCCCCGGTCGGCTGAACGAAGTAAAACGCCCCTACGTTTCTTATAATCCTTAATAGTGTCGTGGTGATCCCGCAATTTTGCAAACGCACTATCCATAGTTGGATAAGCATCGTCAACTTTGAGGATTTAAGGATAGATACACGGAATTCTCACATACCTCTTAGTACGATAATATGGCAGTATCACAATACGCTGTTACTAAAGATGACGCATTATGACATTACACAGAAGGGAAAAAACGGGTTGGCTCAGGAAAGTCAATGGGTTATGAATTTGGCGGACGGATTGCTCTAGGTGAAAAGGGTGATCATGCCAAAAACCAAACGAAAAGAGGCTAGACAAGATATGTTCACCACAACTATTTCCCTCTGTCCTGAGATTCATCAAAAGCTTAAACACCTGGCAGTGGATTTAGGGGTGTCCTTCCGGGACCTGATTCGAGCGGCCATCGAGGGCTACCTTGCAAACTGTAAAGAGAAAGAACGGAGTGGAGTTGAGACAAATCGAGACCACACCGCGGTTCTTGGGTGAGATTAGACAATACAAAGGAGTATTCATTATGAAAGCTCAAACAATCGACTTAGGAAAGTCCAGTTTTTGGCAGCTTGTC
>VBKE01000259.1 GCA_005879605.1 Deltaproteobacteria bacterium | reverse complement strand
ATGGAACGGCCGGTTGCCGGGTCGACGGAAGATCCCACGCCCGGGCACTCGGTGCCGAACAGGCAGCGGTCAATGCCGACGGTCTTTATCAGGAGACGCAACGCTTCCTCGGTGTACAGCACGGTATCGTAATAGAGTTTGCGCATGCCGTCCGAAAATCGACCGCCGGTTCCGCGCCGAAGTGATGGCGCTTCAAAACGGCCCAGCTGATAAGGAATGGCGCCGCCGCCGTGACTGACGACGATTTTAAGCTTGGGGAAATCGTTGAAGACGTTCGAGTTGACGAGACCGAATACCGCTATGGATTCTTCGTTGATAAAGTGAACGGAATACGGGCTGCGCTCCGAGCGCGAGCCGGTGCCATGGATATGCGCCGGTACGTCCAACTCGCAGAGCTTTTCGTAGAGCGGATACCAGTAGCGGTCGCCCAGCGGCGGTGCTTCCCTGCCGCTGTTCTCGTAGGGGTCCGGATTCAAAAGACAGCCGACAAAACCCAGCTGCTTCACGCACCGTTCGAGCTCGGGAATCGCGTTCTGAATCGGATCCCCCGCCGTTTGCGGCAGTGCGCAAACGCCGATCCACTTGCCGGGGAAAAGTTTCATCTGGCGATGGATGATGTTGTTGCATTCCTCGGTGAACCAGTGGACCAGCTTGGCCGGCTTTTCCGATTGCATCAACTGAAACGGCCGCGGGGAGATGAGCTGGACGTCCGTGCCGTGGTCCCGCATGTAGTCCAGATGGCCTTTCGCCCAGTTTTCTTTGCGATTGGCCGCCGCGCGGATCTCGTCATCCGATACGTTGACGCCCCCACGCCCGTGAGCGCCGCGGGCCGAAAGCAAGTTCG
>VBKE01000260.1:5927-19868 GCA_005879605.1 Deltaproteobacteria bacterium | reverse complement strand
TCCGACAAAGGTGCAGTCCCAGATGCCATCGTGGTTGCCGATCACGGCGCGTTGGTCTTTGCCCTGATCTCGCGAGTCCATGTTGTAGCGGTAGCCGAGGGCGATGGCGGCCGGCCCCAGAAACCCCGGCTCGAGCCCGTAAACCGGGCAGGCCGCGTAGCAGAGCATGCAGTTGATGCACTGCGTGAATTGGTGGAACGCCTCGAGCTCTGCCGGCGTCTGCAGGTATTCGCCTTGACTGACGGGTTTTTCCTCTTTGCGAATGATCCACGGTTTCACGCTTTTCAGCTTGTCCAGGCAATCACTCATGTCGATGACCAGATCTCGGATGATGGGGAAATTGACCAGAGGTTCGACACGGATCTCGTGCGGGTAGTAGTCGCGCAGAAAGGCGGCGCAGGTGAGCTTGGGGGTGCCGTTCACCATCATGCCGCAGCTACCGCAGACTCCCATGCGGCATGACCACCGATAGGTCAATGTTCCATCGATGTGGTCTTTGATGTGGTTCAGCGCATCCAGAACCACCCAATCCTGCTTGTAAGGAACGGTATAGGCTTGCGTCGTCGGAGCCCGGTCTTGGCCGGGCCGATAACGCGTGACGTTCAGTGTAATGGTCGGTTCAGCCATTGTCTCCTCATAGTAGAAGTCTCGTGTTACAAGTTTCGAGTTCCGAGTTCCGAGTTCGAGCCCGAAACTGCAACCCGAAACATTACTCATCGCTCAGTACTTTCTCTCCTCCGGCTGCCAGCGAGTAATGGTCACTGGGAGGTATTCGATTCTCGGTCCGTCCGGCGTGCGAAAAGCCAGACTGTGCTTGAGGAAATTCGCGTCGTCGCGTTTAGGGAAGTCGGTCCGAGTATGGGAACCACGCGACTCCTTTCGCTTGAGCGCAGAATTCGCAACCGCCTCGGCCACGTCAAGCATGTAGTCAAGCTCGAGCGCGTTCATGACTTCCGTATTGAACGTCGTGCCGCGATCTTCAATGATGATGTTCTTGAACCGCTCCCTAAGAGTTCTCAGCGTGTTGCAGGCCTGCTGCATTTTTTCTTCATCGCGGTAAATGCCTGCGCCTTCTTCCATCGCTTTTTGCATCTCCTGGCGAATCGCAGCGATCCTTTCCTTTCCGCCGTCCTTCTTGAAGAACTGACGGTCGAGACGCCGCTGCTCGTCCGCCGCCAACGCTTGAATTTTTGCCGCGACGGGAGCCGACGCCCTGGTGGCATAGGCGGCTGCCGCGCGACCTGCCCGAGTCCCGAAGACCAAAAGCTCGGTGAGGGAGTTGGAACCGAGCCGGTTACCGCCGTTGAGCGAAACGCACGCGGCTTCTCCCGCGGCGTAAAGTCCCTCCAAAGTCGTTTTGGCGTTTATATCCGTAGAAATGCCGCCCATCATATAGTGTACTACAGGCCGTACCGGAATCGGCTCATAAACGGGATCTATGCCGACGTACTTGCTCGCCAGCTCTCGGACAAAAGGGAGTTTCTTATTGATCATTTCCTCGCCCAAGTGGCGCAGGTCGAGATGCACGTAATGGCCGTAAGGGCCATCGAACGTGTGGCCTTTGGCATATTCCTGCATGTGACAACGCGAGAGAATATCACGCGGGCCCAACTCCATCTTGCGGTGCGTCGGTTTATCGGTGGGCGGGCCGAGGCCATAGTCCTGGAGGTAGCGGTAGCCGTCTTTGTTCTTTAGCCACCCGCCTTCACCGCGAGAGGCTTCGGTGATCAAGATGCCGGTACCCGGCAACCCCGTGGGATGATACTGCACAAACTCCATGTCTTTCAGCGCGACGCCCGCTCGATAGGCCGCGGCCATCCCATCCCCAGTGTTGATCGCAGCGTTGGTGGTGAATGGGAAGATGCGACCACCTCCTCCGGTGCAGAGGATAACAGCCTTGCCGGCAATGACTTCTACTTGGCCCGTGTAAAGATTGATCGATGTAACGCCACATACCTTGCCATCATCGACCAATAATGAAGTGAGAAAACACTCATCATACCGGATGATGTTGTCGTACTTGAGGGAGGTCTGGAAAAGCGTATGCAGAAGATGGAATCCCGTCTTATCGGCGGCAAACAGGGTCCGATCGACGCTCATCCCGCCGAAGGACCTGACGCTCACGCGGCCGTCCGGGTCGCGGCTCCACGGACATCCCCAATGCTCGAGTTGGATGAGCTCTCCAGGCGCCTCCTTTACAAATGCCTCCACGGCGTCCTGGTCCGCCATAAAATCAGAACCGAAGATCGTATCCTTCGCGTGTAGGTCCAGATTATCGAATTCGCGGAGAACCGCGGCGGTTCCCCCTTCAGCGGAAACCGTGTGGCTTCTCATGGGATAAACTTTAGAGACCAAGGCGATCGATAGCTTACTCGACACCTCGGATGCCGCAATCGCGGCTCTGATGCCCGCTCCGCCGCCACCGACGATAACGATGTCATGCGCAGACATAGTAAATTTTATTATATGTGGATCCGTTAGGTGTCAAGTTTCCCGTGGTGTTCTGGCGGGCAAACAGGAAGCGAGATTGTTCGTCTAATCGGATTTCCTCGTGATCCGATAACCGAGTTCTTCTATCGCAGCGAGGATATCGGCGACCGCGGTGAGGTCTTGGATCTCCGCGTGACCCAATCGCACTTTCACCGCATAGTTGTAACCGTAAGGGTGTTTCTCCTTACGAAACTTGATGATCTCCTGGGCCAGTACGATAGGGTTAACCTTTTTTTCCGCTGTTTCCATAGGTCAGTAAGCAGTAGGCAGATCGCAGTAAGCAGTAGAAGGCCCGCCTACTGCCCACTGCTTACTGCCGGCTGAATTCATTTCATCTAGGACATCATGCTGACTTTCGACTCGACGTCGGTAGTCGCGACGATATGCCGCTGGAGGTTCATCTCATTGGGCCCAAAACCCAGAGCCAAACCTACGAACTGAGGCAAGTGGAGAATCGGCAGATCAATCTCTTTTCCTGTTTGTGCCTCTGCCCGCGGTTGGTTCCCGTCCAAGTTCAGGTGGCAGAGGGGGCAGGGGGTAACCATAAAATCAGCGCCCTTCTCTTTGGACTCGCCGGTGTGCTTCGCCACCATAGCCAGGGAGTTTTCCTCGTTGGCCGAAAGGATCGGAAAGCCACAGCACTTTCCCTTGCCGCTGATGTCCGCCATTTCAGCGCCTAAAATACCTATGAGTTCATCCAGATAACTTTTCCGCCGGTTAAGTTCTTTTGTCGGAGTGATGGCCTCAGGGGGGCGGCGCAAATAGCAACCATAAAAGGGCGATACCTTGAGACCCTTAAGGGGTCTTCGTATTAAAGACTGGAGACGCTCGATGCCATAGTCTTCAAAGAGAACCCATAGCAGATGTTTCACCTCGGTGGTTCCCTTGTATTCGAGGCCCTCGTCCGCGAGGTATTCTCGGTTGATCTTGTCGCGGTAATTTGGATCTTCCTTGAGCCGATAGTTCGCTTGAGCCATGACTCCCGTACAGGTGCTGCATATGGTCATGATCGGCAGCCCCAGCTGTTCGGCTTTGGCAAAGGTTCTAGCGTTAATCGGATCGGAGATGTTTTGGGGCAGAACGCCGGCTCCCGTACAACCTACACTCTTCAGCTCGTCAAGTTCGATTCCCAATTTGTCAGCGACCTTGACCGCCGACGGATAAAGCTCAGGGCAGCCTCCGCGGGAGACGCAGCCGGGGTAGAACGCGTATTTCATTTTTCCTCCTGCTCGGCCTTCTCAAAAATTTTCTTGATCTTACCAGCGTCGGGCCGTTTCGAATGCATGTACGGAATGGGCGCCTTCCCTCGGGCGAGCGCTTTCACTGCCGTGGGAAGGAGTTTCATGAGCCCCTTTACGTTTGTCAGTCCTTCAGACTCAACGGCCAGTCTACCTTCATCGAGCCAGCCGCTTTCCTTCACCGATGCAGCAAAGCTCGCATGATGCCGGGCGACGGCCTCATGAGTGATCCCAGAGTTGAAGGCCCTGTCTCTCAAGGCAACGATGCGCTTCGTAGGTTCAATGCCTCTGGGGCAATGCTCGTCGGCCTCGTAACAGTGAACGCAATCCCATATACCCTTGGGTTTTTCAACGATCTTTACTTGTTCCCGTGAATCTTTGTTCCGTGGATCAAAGGCCAGCCGATAGGCTTTGGTCAGAGCCGCGGGGCCGAGAAAGTTGAAATCCACCGGCAGGACGGTACAACCCTCGTCGCACATCCCGCAGTAAAAACAACTCATCACTTTTCTTAGGTCCTGCATTTCAAGGTCCGCTACCAAGTTTTCGCCGTTCACAGGCGAATCCCCAGGCTCCAGCCACGGCTTGACCTGTTTAATCTTATTCCACATGAAGGCGTCCCAATCGAAAACGAGGTCTTTGATGACGGGAACGTTGCGCAGCGGGTCGAGTGAAATCTCCGGGCCCTTCTTGGTATAGTCAGGCACCTTCGCGGTGCAGGCGAGGCGGGCACTACCATTCACGCGCATCATGCACTCGCCGCAGTAACCCCGGCCACAAGCGCCACGAAAGGCCAGTGTGGTATCGCTCTCGTCACGGATCTTTAAAAGAGCGTCCAAGACCGTGGCATCCTCGGGCAGCTCCAGCGCATAGTTGGAACGACCTGGCTTGCCGTCTTTCTCAGGGTCCTTGCGATAAACTTTGAAAGTAACCTGCATCGAAATCTCCTCTCCGGGTCTTTACCCGGCGGCAACTGGCTTTTTCTGCAGTTGCCCTGATCCCCCTGCCAAGTTCACCACGGTGTGGCTCTTCCAGTTTGTATCATCTCGTTCTGGGAAATCCGCCCGCTGATGTGCCCCTCGGCTCTCGGTCCGCGCCTCAGCTGCCAACGTCACAACCTCTGCTAGGGTTAGCATCGAGCTCAACTCAAGATAGGAGGTAAGCTCGTAGTTATAGATCCTGGATGGGTTCTTGACTCGAAGCCTTGAGTACCGATCCTTCAGACTCTGTATCCGACCCAATGCCTCTTGCAATCCCGTGTGGTTGCGGATGAGACCAACTTTTTCGTTCATCAACGAACCCAGTTCACTGTGGATCTTTCCCAAAGTATCTTTATTAGTTGAGTCGCCGGAAGTAATCGTAACGAGGCATTTCTCTTCGTCAGCTAGCATAGCCGTCGGAAAATTCCTTTTCGCTGCGGCCGTTGCGTGCTGCGCCGCCGCCTCACCCACTGTTCTGCCGAAAACCATCGCTTCGCTAAGAGTATTCCCAGCAAGTCGCCCCGCGCCGTTGAGACCATTGCACGCGCATTCGCCGACCGCAAATAAACCCGCAATAGCTGTTTCTCCAGCCGCGTTGGTTTCAATGCCTCCCATCGGCCGGTGCGCCACCGGGCGAATCGGCACGAGGTCTTTCGTGGCGTCCAATCCGGCAACCGTCCGGACCAATTCTTGAGTTTGAGGAAAATTGGCCCGCAGTTTTTCTTTTCCTATAGGTCGCAAGTCAAGGGAGACGGAGCCGCCTCCATTCTGCATGGCCTGGTGGATGGAAAGACAGATTTTGTGCCGTGGCATTCCTTTTGGGTCCGTTATCGATCCGCCTTTCTGATCGACGATTATAGCGCCATCGCTCAGGGCCGCTTCGGTGATCAAAAGGCCTTGCTTCTTGGGGAAGACCGTCGGATGGAATTGAATCATCTCCATATCCGTCAATCGAGCGCCCGCATTGTAAGCGAGGCTCTGGCCGTCTCCCGTAGTTCCGAGTGACGCGGTGGAGGGAAGATAGAGCCGAGTAAATCCGCCGGTAGCTATAACGACCGAACGGGCCGAAAACGATTCGAGTTGCCCTCCTCTGAGACCTAGGGCAATGGCTCCGACGCAGTTCCCTCCGTCGACTGCCAATGAGGTAACATACCATTCTTCAAATGATGCAATTTGCTCGCGCTGAAACTGCTCGTGAAGTACCTGCAGGACGATATGGCCGGTTCGATCATCCGCGTAGCAAGTGCGATTGTGGCTGTTTGAGCCGAAACGGCGCCGATCCAATCGTCCTTCTCTGTCCCGGTTAAAGGGAACCCCCATTCGTTCGAGCCAAAAAACCTCTTTTGCTGCTTCCCGGGTGAAGATGCGAAGAACGTCGCGTTCGCACAGATTGTCCCCCGCCAGCAATGTGTCCTCGGCAAAGCTCTCGGACGAGTCGTCCTTGCCGAGGGGAGCGTTGAGGCCGCCTTGGGCAATCGCCGAATTTGTTCTCAAGGGATGAACTTTCGTAATGAGGGCGACAGAAGCTCCCGCACGCTTCGCAGCAATCGCTGCTCTTAATCCAGAAGCTCCACCGCCAATAACTAAGACGTCAAATTCCTGCATCTAAGTTTCGCTTTTCTTGTGTTCATTTTTATAACAGACTGTTCCCTGAAGCGTCAAGGAATGCGGCGCCAGATGGAGGATAGAGAGTCGATCTTCGATCCTCACTCTTTGTCCGGGATTCCCGGCTCGGTCATCCGCCACGGATCCAAGATTTTGGCCAGCTTGTCGGGGGGTAGAACCTTATGGGCCAGGGCGACTTCCCTTACGGTTTTTCCAGTGGCGTAGGATTCTTTGGCGATCTTGGCTGCGGCATCGTAGCCGATCACCGGCGCGAGGGCCGTCACCATGGCCAGGCTCTTTTCGATCATCTCCTCGCAATGTTCTTTGTTCGCTTCGATTCCCACGATGCATCTCTCGGTAAAGGCCTTCACCACACTGGCGCTGAAGGTGATCGCCTCCAGGAGACGAAGCGCCATGATCGGCATCATCACGTTCAACTCGAAGTTGCCCGCCTGCCCACAGACCGTAATTGTTGCGTCGCAACCGATGACGTGGGCAGCGACCTGCAGGACCGACTCGCACATCACGGGGTTCACTTTGCCGGGCATGATTGAAGAGCCAGGTTGGGTGTCCGGAAGCTCGATCTCGCCAATGCCGCACCGTGGTCCGGAGCTCAGCCAGCGCAAATCGTTGGCGATCTTGGTCAGACTGACAGCCAAAGTTTTCAAGCTGCCGCTCACTTGGACCACAGCGTCCTTGGCTGCCTGCGCTTCAAAATGATTCTTGGCTTCGCGAAAAGGAAGCTCCGTCATTTGAGAAATCTTCTTGATGGTCCTGGAAGGGAATTCGGGGTGCGTGTTGATTCCCGTGCCTACTGCCGTGCCGCCCAGAGCAAGCTCCTCCAGACCGCTGGCAGCAGCCCCGATACGCTCGATGCTGAGCTCGATCTGGCGAGCATAGCCGCTGAATTCTTGGCCCAAGCGAATCGGAGTCGCGTCGGCGAGGTGCGTGCGGCCGATCTTCACGATCCGGTCAAACTCTTTAGCCTTTGCGGTGAGCGCTTGGTGCAATCCCTGAAGCGCAGGGAGCAGTTCCCTCTGGATCGCTTCAAGCGCGGAGACGTGAATCGCCGTCGGAATCACGTCATTGCTCGACTGGCTCATGTTGACGTGGTCGTTCGGATGGACTCTCTTGCCGCCTCTCTCTTTGCCGAGAATTTCCAGGGCTCGGTTGGCGATAACTTCGTTGGCGTTCATGTTGGTGGAAGTCCCGGATCCGGTCTGGAAAATATCCACGACGAATTCCTTATCTAATTTTCCGTCCATGACCTCGCTCGCTGCCGCGCGGATCACGTCAGCGATTTTCGAGTCCAGCAGTCCCAACTCCTGGTTGACCGAGGTGGCCGCGTGTTTGATGATCGCTAAGGCGCGAACAAATCTAGGAGGAAAACCGATGCCGCTGATGGGAAAATTCTCCACCGCCCTTTGCGTTTGCGCGCCGTAATAAGCGCTCTTCGGCACTTTTACCTCGCCCATGGAATCCCGTTCGACTCGGTATTCTTGCCCAGTCATGTTTTGCTTCCTCCTAGTATTCCTTTAGCGAGTTGTGCGGCGAAAATCAAAGGCGCGAGGCAGTCGATACTCGGGAATTTTGGGTTCTTAGTATTATGAGGTCTTCAACGATTTCCTGGGCGAGGACGTCGGGGTCGGAAGGATTGTCGGACTCTTCTAGGCTTTCGTCTCTGAGCCAGAAGATGGCGAGGCTGATAAACTAGCCTAATGTTTTTCTTCTTGGGCAACTCGGCCATTGGATGATCAGATGTCATGATTCGGTAAAGACCTCGACTTCGCCCTCGCTCCGTTGGACTTTAACCGTGGCATATCCCCCGCGCCGCTGAATCAAGAAATCCACAGAGCCGTGTCCTACTCTGAGATTCTTAAGTTGAATCTGATCAAGCCATTCCGGCAAGATGGGCCGTACGAAGGAAACTCGCGACGCCGCGCCATCAATCGTCATTCCAAGCACCGCTTGGAGCAACAAGAACACGGAAGCCGCGGCCCAGGATTGCGGAGAGCAAGCGACAGGATAGGGGACGGGGCCTTCGCCTTCGCGGCGGTCAAAACCGCAAAAAAGCTCCGGCAGACGATACTCGGCGAAGACACTCACATCGAATAGGGCGCTGAGAATTTGAATCGCATATTCCTTCGCGCGGTAGCGACATAACCCAGCGGCTATAAGAGCGTTGTCGTGCGGCCAAATCGAGCCGTTGTGATAAGACATCGGATTGAAGCGCGCTTCGGAAGTTGCGACGGTGCGCACTCCCCATCCCGAAAACGACTGCGCCGCCATGAGTGTATTAGCGACGCGGCGGGCCTGCTCGGGGCCGGCTATTCCCGCGTACAAGCAATGGCCCGCGTTCGATGTTCTGATCTCGCACTGCCGTTTCTCTCCATCTAAAGCCAGAGCATAAATCGAAATCTCGTCACACCAAAAGGACTTTTGAAAATTCTCTTTGAGGATTTCCGCTTGCTCTGAGAGAGCCGTCGATCTTGTTGCCTCGCCGAGGGATGAAGCTATGGCGGCGCCCGCGAGTTTCGCGGCATAGGCGTAACCTTGAACTTCGCAGAGGGCAATCGGCCCTTGCGCGAACGTACCGTCCCGGTGAAATACCGAGTCCAAAGAATCCTTCCACCCCTGCTGAACCAAACCTTTAGGTGAGTTGCGGGCATATTCTAGAAATCCGTCACCGTCGCGGTCGCCGTAATCGTTCATCCAACGAAGCGCAAGATCGATTTGGGGCCAGATCGATCTTATAAATTCCAGGTCATGCGTGTGCTGGAGGTAAGCGCCCGCCAACATCACAAATAACGGAGTGGCATCAATACTGCCATAGTAGAGGTCGAACGGGATCTCTCGGAGGGCGGCCATTTCTCCTCCCCGGGTTTCGTGAAGGATTTTGCCCGGCTCGGCGTCGCGGTCGGGATTTTGTTCCTTCGCCTGCAGTGATGCCAGATAACCGAGGACTCCTTTGGCAATTTCAGGATTGACCCATAGATACTCCAGAGCCGTGATAATTCCGTCTCGACCGAAGGCCGTACTAAACCAGGGCACTCCTGCATAAGGGTAAGGTCCAAACCGAGTGGTTGTAAACATCATGTGAAGATCTGAAGAAGAGCGGTTTAGCCACTGATTAAATTGATCGTTGGAAGTACGGATCTGGCAGTGCTCGGATTCAAACCGCTTGAGCGCCACCTCCGCTTCCATGTGAGCTCGACTGAAACTCACGCTGGCAGACTGCGCGTCGTTCAGCTCACAGGAATAGGTTAAAGAAAATTCCTTTTCCTGTTTCGGCTCTAGACGAGAAATGAACGTGGCTACGGACGCGTTTAAAGTGTCGGGAGCGGGGGAACACTGGATTCGGGTACGACGCAGTACGTTATCCAGTCCTTCATAAACAAA
Organism: Deltaproteobacteria bacterium; assembly: GCA_005879605.1. Lineage (GTDB taxonomy): Bacteria > Desulfobacterota > Binatia > UBA9968 > UBA9968 > DP-1. The sequence goes on along the minus strand of VBKE01000260.1, from coordinate 10,159 downwards.
GCATACTTGATCTGCTTTTAGTCTTCTGTCGTGCCGAACACCTTTCCGCTGCCGCGTCATACCCCGGACTTCGAAAACGTCCGCAAAGTCCGCGCCGAACTCCATCGAAAATTTAACCTCGACAGGAGATAGACCGTAGTTGATGAATGTCAAATTTTCGTAGCATGTGCCCCGGCGCAGGAGCTTCGTTCGCGTGATGTGGAGAACCCCCCGGGGGAGGACAATTTGGCCGGCCTGATAAACATCGGCATTGGTCAGATTTACGACGAAAAGCAGATTGTCTTCTTTGACCGCCGAATTGAGAAGAAACGGCCGAGCGTTGCCCAGTTTAAAAACGAGCTGAGAAAGGAATCTGGTTCCTTCATGATAGAGACCTTCTTGACCCAGACCGATGGATTGAATATCTCCGTGCCTGTCAAAAACCGCGAAGGTCTCGCCGTCTTTCAGGACTCGATTGACTTCGTCGGCGGTCGAGTCCGTTGCCAGAATATAGAATGTATCTTCCATTGGAATCCTTAGATCCATAAAAATCCAGCTCCCATTCAAGATGTTCGCAACTGTGGCGAGATGTTGCTAGTGCGTTTGTGGTATTTTAATCGTTGTTCAAATCGGATCAACTCCGAGCGCCGATTGTCTGTCTTATTGCAATGACTGAGTCATCTGGCCGACAACGTGGTGTGGATGTAGTCTGAGCCACGCCGTTCGGGAGTTGCGCACGACGCGGCAATAATTGTCAAGTTTTTCCAGACAAACTTCTGCGTGAATGCGAGGCGGCACTGGCGATCGGCGGAACGTCTTCCGGCATTGAAAAAGAAGGCGCAGCAAGAAAAATTCCCAGCGAGAGTCATGCGGACATTTTGCCGCAATCTATCTGGCACAGGCTTTGCTCAAAGACTCGTTGTCCTCAACAAATACGTCGCGCGGTTACGTGATGATGGAGACGGAATGCAATCGGCAAATCGTCTCGACAAGGCTGATAGAAAAAAGCAAGGCTTATGCGAATCGCACAGGTGGCACCTCTTTATGAACGAGTCCCTCCTCTCTACTATGGGGGAACAGAACGGATTGTATCGTATCTCACTGAAGAACTGATTCGACAAGGTCATCAATTGACCCTTTTTGCCAGTGGCGAATCCCTCACCGAAGGCAGCTTGGTCGCGTCTTGCGCTCGGTCCCTTCGGCTGAATCCTGATTGCCTGGATTATCTGGCTTATCACTTTTTACAGCTTGAGCAGGTCTTTCACCTGGCGAACTCGTTCGACGTAATTCACTTTCATATCGATTACCTGCATTTTCCTCTTTCCAGGAGACGGGGTATACCCAATGTCACGACCCTTCACGGCCGGCTTGATATTGCCGATTTAGTGCCACTCTATCGAGAGTTCACCGATATGGCGGTCGTTTCTATTTCCAACGCGCAAAGGAATCCTTTGCCCTGGCTCAACTGGCAAGGGACCGTGCATCATGGGATCCCGGTCGATCTTTATGAATGTAAAAAAGATCAAGGGAGCTATTTAGCTTTTTTAGGGCGGATTTCTCCGGAAAAGAGAGTAGACAGAGCCATCGAAATCGCCAAATGGGCGAACATGAAGCTCAAGATCGCTGCCAAAATCGACGCCGTCGACCGCGAGTACATGGAAAGAGAAATCCGACCTCTTTTAGATCATCCGTTGATCGAATTTATCGGTGAGATCGGCGAAAGAGAAAAGCAAGAGTTCCTCGGTAACGCCTACGCATTGCTTTTTCCAATTGATTGGTCAGAGCCTTTCGGCCTCGTCATGATAGAGGCGATGGCTTGTGGGACGCCGGTCGTTGCCTTTCTCCGAGGCTCCGTCCCCGAAGTTATCGATGAGGGCGTTACGGGTTTTATCGTACAGAGCATCGAAGAAGCGGTCGTTGCTCTAGAAAGAATTCAACATTTCGACCGAGAGCGTTGCCGGGAGGTTTTCGAACGGCGATTCTCCGCCACTCGCATGGCGAACGATTACGTGAAAATTTATGAGAAACTACTGGCAAGCAGAAACGGCAATGGAGCTATCCATGGAAATCTCAGAAAAGAGTCAAAGATCAGCGTCGGTGGTAGCGCGGATACGGTCCGATCTGAGCTCTCTCTAAACGAGCCGTAGCTCCGGTACTCCTGCTTCTCCTAGAGCTTGATGGACCGTCGGTTTCAATCTGTTAGTTAACAGGAGGATTGTGAATGGCTACGAACGGATCGTCCTCATGGTTTCCAAGCTTCGCAAGGTCGATGGCGAACGCGTCGGGGAAGCCCGCGACTTTCGTGATAGCCGTACTGGTCATTATTGTCTGGGCGGTTACGGGGCCGATATTTGGATACAGCGATACGTGGCAATTGGTAATCAATACAGGCACGACGATCGTGACCTTTCTGATGGTATTTATTATCCAAAATACCCAGAACCGAGACACCCAGGCATTGCAACTCAAGTTAGATGAACTGATACGAGTCACTAAGGGCGCGCATAATCTTATGCTCGATTTAGAGCAGCTGGATGACGAGCATCTTGAGCGACTTCGGCAGGTCTATGAGAAGCTAGCGAACAAAGCTCGTAGTGAAAACAAGACACGCTAAACACATGACGCTATTGGTCATCGAACATTGAGACATAAAAATGATGCCGTCAGCTAGCGCTTCGTCAAGGGACGTTCGAAAAACCACAGGCGGATTACGGCTCTTGTCAGGAACCTGCTTGACGCGTGGGCACACAATGACTATCAATCCAGCAGGCCATTGAGGTGGAACCATTGAGAGAAAAACCTGAAGTTAGACCGGGCGACCGGATCACTATAGGCGCCAGGAATGCGGTTATTTGTACCGTTTATCCCGAAGGCAACGTAGAGATTGTGTATCTGGATCGGAACCTCGCTATAACCGAAGATGTTTATTGGAACGAAGGCGAGTGGCAACTGGTGAGGCCTGGGATTCCTGGCGAAAACGCCGACAATCTTCCTCGCCTGAGCGGCTACGTAGCTATTCTCCGCTCCGCTTGTCGATGGAGCGTTTCAATCGGAATCCTTACTATCAATTTCTTCTAGTGCCGTTGTGCCCAACTCTCCGCCGTCGGCAGAACTGTCTCCTCAAAAATCATTTTTAATGAGGACGCGAGCGGAATAGCCAGAATGAAGCCGATCACTCCGCCGGCCGCGCCGCCAATAAACACCACAATTATTATGGTGATAGCGCTTAAGTTCGTCGAGCCACGATGGACGAGCGGCGTCAAAACCCACCCCTCGATGAACTGCACCACGAGATAGACCACGCTGGGCCAGACGAGAATTGCTATCCAGTCGAAACTCTGCGGCACCCCCGTGGCTTCCAGATATTTTAAAAGCACGGCCAGCGGCCAGCCTATGACAGAGGCGAACGGAACCAGACAGAGAAAACCGGTGATAACCCCAAGCAAAAAAGCATAGGGAACCCCCACGAAAGTCCAGCCAAGCGCAAAGAGCGCGGCCATGATCAAGCAGATGAGCAGGCGGGCGCGAAAGAAGGCGGCAAAAATTTCTTGAATTCTGTTTGCCATAGCGGCGATGCGAGTCTTTCGTTTCGACGGGACAAAACGGGAGACCCATGCGACGATGGCAGGGAAACGCCACGCGAAGAAAACGAAATAAATCGGGACAAGCAGCACAAAAACAACTGCGGAGGTCGTGATACCGATGACGCTACCCAGAACGCCGAAAAAGCGACCAGTACCCGAGAACAGCGCCTGAATCGCGGAAACGGGATCTTTAATGAGAGCTTCGGTTGGGTTGGTAATTTGTCCCGGTAGCTCTCCCAAGTGAACGTCGTATTGTTTGGAGATGCGGTCGATATAGGCAGGCAAATTCTTGCCGAGACTTGCCACCTGACTAACCAGAATCGGTCCCAGCAATGAAATAAGGATAATCGCGGCAATAATGAGACCGACCAGAAGTAGCAACGTAGTGCCTAACCGAGGTATGCGCCAGCGGCGTTCTGCGTTCTCGATCGCCGGGTCAAAAAGGTAAGCTAATCCGAGCGCGATCAGAATTGGAATTAAAATATCTCGCAGGTAATGTGCGACGACTAGAACCGTCGCAGCCAGAGCGATCCAAAAGAGGTCCCGCACCGCAGGAATTTGCCACAAATGGCGGCTGCGGTCGCTATTTGGCTTCTCGCCACACAACTCCATAGGACGGTGACTTTCGAATGTTTCCTCTTTCTTAATCACAGGCGACGAAGGCCACAA
>VBKE01000260.1:0-5920 GCA_005879605.1 Deltaproteobacteria bacterium | reverse complement strand
AACCCGTTGGCTTGTGGCGAGTTCGTCCGGCCTTGCCGCCGCCTCGCGTTAACGGCCCTGCATGGTTCTTTTCTCTGGCGGCGGGGGATTGTCTGTTTTGGTATTTGGTCCCAGCAGCGATGCTTTGCGCGTTTTCCGCCGGAACGACTCCCGATCCGTATTTGCTCGCGTAAACTTGTGTGAACTCTGCACCGAAAAAGAATATAAGCGATGAATAATAAACCTACTTCTTTTGCCACATCCGCTGCCTCCGATTTAAGTGTCTCACGATCGGGCAATTGGCTAGATTTCTGATTATCGTTAGTGGTGGCAGTGTTCGTCATATGAAACGACTCCTTTCCGGAAATTGATGACAGCTCGCTCTTTGTAAGAGCACAGAGCAACGACCGTGCCACCACAGCATCCTGCGTTCGCTCTGCCCTGGCTCAGTGTGTTTACGAAGCCCAGCATAGCCGTTGTACACCACGTGCATCTTAAGGCGCCACGTCCTCTAGATAGTTTGCGCGACATATTCCGCGCAACGGTTTTGGCTGGATTTAACGTAGTCCGCAGTGACCTCAGGGGTTGATCGATCTGCTGTGAACAGCCATAGGGTTTTGTTTGGTCGTTACGCGATCGATGAATGGCATCTTTCGAAAATCAATGCTTGGAGATCGTCCGCTATATGACAAAAGTAAAATCCAATCACATCATTTCACATTGTGTTTTTCGTCTTGGTCGCCGATCGCGCAAAGGCTTTTTCCCCACAGATGGCGTCCGAGCGTCTTTGAAATCGGGACAAATATATCAGTGTTGGTTTCGGAGCCCGTCGCATCTCATTCCAAAATTCTAGTCAATTACCAATTCCGCGCGTGCGCGGAGATAACTCAATCCGTCCGATCGATGCGATCGTGACCGTCGAGCTTACCCTCTTGTTATAAGGCCCGATAATGAGACACGTGGAAAACCCACTGCGCGATGAAGTCGCCCCACTTTCCCCTGTCTCCGACTTGAAAGAGCAACGACGCCATAGCTGGAACAGCGATCCCCCGGTGGCGAAAGATGGGATGCCACCTACTCGAGCCAATCACCGCCAGTCCATCTTCAGGGACGAATTCTTGTGGGCGCAATCCTCACACAGTAAGAGTTTTTAGTGGGAGTTTTTAGTACCTTGATCGAACGTAACATAAATATCGTCGGTAAATACTTGTTTCGTTCGCTGGCATATTACTTGCGGAGTGAGCGTCACTCAAGGAGGAGTACATGAAAAGCATTGCGCTCATTTTATTCGCAGTCAGCCTTGTATTCGGTTGCTCCAAAGACCGGGCTGAAAGCAATCAAGTCTCACAATCGACCGCGGTCGAGCCGGACAATAGCGGCCGCAACGTGCGAGATCGCAACGATGCGATACAGACTGCCGGCGATCAGTCCGAGAGCGAAGCGGATCGCACGATCACTCAGAGCCTGAGAAAGGCTATTACTGACGACGATTCCATTTCCACTAACGGAAAGAACGTGAAGGTCGTCACGATCGATGGGACTGTTACCCTACGTGGCCCCGTTAAGAGTGAAAAGGAGAAAGCTGATATTGGAGCCAAAGCCAAACAGATTGCCGGTTTAAAGAAGGTCGATAACCAATTGGAAATCGCAAACTAGAAAGTAAAGGAGAATAATATGTCAAAATCAGTTTTTTGTCTGTGTGATACCGCAGGTCAAGCCGAGAGCATTGTCGACGGGCTTCGGGCTACCGGTTTTTCCAACAATGATATTTCGGTGCTGTTTCCTGACAAATCAGGGACAAGAGATTTTGCACACGAGCAGCACACCAAGGCTCCCGAAGGCGCGGCGACTGGAGCGGGCGCTGGGGGAGCTGTAGGGGGAGTATTGGGATGGCTCGTTGGGATCGGCTCTTTGGCCATTCCCGGTGTCGGGCCGTTTATCGCTGCGGGACCGATCATGGCTGCGCTGGCGGGCGCCGGGGTGGGTGCCGCCGTGGGCGGGCTGTCCGGAGCCCTTATCGGCATGGGCATCCCGGAGTATGAAGCAAAACGATACGAGGGAAAAATCAAAGAGGGCAACATTCTCATCTCGGTCCACTCGGAAGACAGTGACGAAAGGAAGCGCGCCAAAGAGATTTTTGAAAGGTCCGGCGCTCACGATATTTCCTCTACCGAAGAAGAAGGCGTCTCTGAGAAAGAAGAATCCAAACCCGTGGGATTTCGACACTCATAGACCGGCACCCCAGGAGGGCTTATGAAGCTTTTGCAAGACGAGAAAGGGAAAGTGGGATGGATCCTCCTCTGGGCACTGGGTGTGCCCATACCCATATTAGTTATTCTCTTCTTGGTGCGCGGCTGCACATAAAGCGGCAGCGTGAAGGGCATAATTGCTCCCTATAATGTTACCAGATCTAAAAAGCTTGAAGGAGGTTAAAACATGGATGCGTTAGAACTGCTTAAGCAAGACCACCAAAAGGTGAAAGAGCTGTTAGAAGAAGCGGAAGCAACCGAAGGCGGTAAAGAGCAGAAAGAAATCTTTAAACAGATTAAGAAGGAACTAGAGACCCACGCCCGGATTGAAGAAACTGTCTTCTATCCGGCAATGGAAAAACACGAGGAACTGAAGGACATCGTCCTCGAATCGTATGAGGAACATAAGCAGATAAAGACGCTTCTCCGAGAAATGGAGGATCTGGTTTCCGACAGCGAGAAGTTTGAGCCGAAGCTGCAAGTCTTAATGGAAAACGTTGAGCATCACGCTGAGGAGGAAGAAGAGGGCAAATTGTTCCCAAAGATCCGCGATCTTTTGGACGACGCGGCTCTCGAACAATTGGGTCAAGAGCTTGAATCAGCCAAACATAAAGAGAGGTAAAGCTACTCGATGGTTAAGTGGGCGATCGTACTATTTTTTACGACTCCCGTAGAGAAGCTCTTCGGATGTGGATCAGCCGCGCAACTGATCCGTCGTCATAAGGTTCTCCTTTTGTTCAGCGCATCAACTTCGCAGGATAGTTTCCTAGTTCCACAGTGGAAGAGATTATAGTCACTCTGTATCTCTACTTTGTCACGATCAGGAGGAAGTTCGCCCGTCGGGCGTGGAATCTACTGCTCCAGAGCTAATTTGAGCTTGAACAATAGCTCGTTAAGATCAAAAGGCTTCATAATGAAATCCGTTGCCCCTTCTTTTAGAATTTGTTAAGCGTTAAGGGAAAATCCCGACATCAAAACAACCGGGACCTCGGGTGCGACCGACCGAATGTGCCGTAGAAGATGAAACCCACCAAGTCCAGGCATAACTACATCCGACAGAACAAGGTCAACTTCATCCCTTTCCAAAAGTTGAACAGCTTCTTTCCCGTTGGAAGCCTCGTTTACCTCATAGCCCTCTGTACGCAAGAAGAAGGCGATGTTCTTGCGAATGTGTAGGTGATCTTCGACCAGAAGGATTCTTCGCGGCATAATTTGCCTGCTGAGCAGGACTTATGCCAACCAATTTAAAAGCGTAAAGCACGCGCCTGTCCTCTTCAGTGTCAGATTTTGCGTAAACCAATTAGCTATGTGTTTCACCGCGGAGGCGCGGAGGAGAATACCCTGTGGATCTGCACGCTCGGTCTGCTAGCGGCCGACCCGGGCCTTGAGCGTCGCAATCTCCGCTTCGCTGCGCGGCGTCAAGACGGCAACTTTGCGAGCGCGCTCATAGGGAATGATGACCCGGAGCGGTTGACCGTCGCGTTCGAGCAGCGAGATGTGACGCGACTCGGTGCCGCGCGTCGGCAGATCGAATAACGTCCATTGATTCGCGCTCGGATCGTATTTGGCGACCTTGTCCGTGCTCCACAGGTTGGTCCACACGTTGTGGGTTTTGTCCACGCCGATCTGATAGGGCTGATGCGCCTCAGGATTCGGCAGCGGGACGAGCGTCGTTTCCTTGGTGTGGATGTTGATCTTGGCGAGCGTACCGCCGAACGAGTTCCCGACATAAACGTAATCGCCATTTTTGTCGGCGCCCATCCGCCGCGGCGCCTGCGCCCAGGCGAACGGGGTGTTGAAATCCGGGGGCTGGAAGGTCTCGTACATCTTGCGCTGTTCGGGGGTAAGACTTTCCATGACCGCCTTTTCCGGCGCGAGCTTGAGCTCGCCGCTCTTGCCGGTCTTGATGTCGCTGTAGTCGACGAGGTCCTGCGCCATCAGGAGCCACCAGCCATTGCCGGTGCGATCCGCTGCCAGGCCGTAGACGGTCGCGGTGCCGTGCTGATTCTTGTAGGTCAACGATTTGAACTCGGTGAATTTCTCTTCTTTGATATTGAACCGCAGCGCCCCGTCGGGAGACGTAACCCAGACGTTGCCGTTCAAGTCGGTGTCCAAAGTTCCAGCCGTTCCGGACATGGGCTCGGGCGGAAGATAGACAGTGATCTTCTCGGTCTTGGGATCGATCCTGCCGAGACCGCCGCGGCTGCGCTGCACGTTCGATCGGGTATTGAACCAGAGGATGCCGTTTTCATCCCGGGTGATGCCGTGGGTGCCGGCGGCGATGCCTCTTTGATCGTCGAGCTTGAAATTCTTCACCGCGCCGGTCTTGCCATCGATGCGGGCGATGGTGGTTTCCATGCTGGTATGGGCGAAAGTGATCCAGATGTTTCCGTCAAAGTCCATCTGCGCATCATGCACGCCGGCGACATGATTCATGCTGGACTTGGTCCCGAGCGACCAATCGCTGCCATCCATTGATGCCGTGTGGCCGTGTTCCATCGGGAAGTCGTATTCCTTGAACACGGCGCGCGCCGCTTCACCGGACGGGCGCGGGCGCAGCTTGAACTTCATCGAGCTTTCGCCCGGGCCGCGCGCGCGGGTAAGGTAGGCCGCCAGTTCCTTTTGGTGGAATTCGATATTGGGCGTCGCCTTGTGATCCGGACCGAAGTAGACGCCGAGCACGTTCACGTGCTTCATCAGGTCGAGAATCTTGTTCCAGCCTTCCTCGTCGAACCGGTGCTGTAGCGGATAGCTCGCGCTGTGACAGCCCGTGCAATTCTTCCGCACCTGAGTCTTCATCCGATAGTCTTCCGGCGTGTCGCCGGGGAGTGCTGCGAGGAGCTCGTCGCCGGGCAATTGCCGGATCCAATCCTCCTGATTCTTTATCGGCTGCAGGACGAAATCCCGACGCGTCGTCTTGTGCAGTTCGGCATTGCCGTTGGCTGTTTGGTAGGTCAGCGCCTGCGCCCAGACCCGGTATTTGCCGTTCGGCAGCGGCGGGAAATAGTAGTTGCCGGCCTCGTCAGTGAAGACGCTCGTGGTGATTGGCGACCGTTCAGCCTTGGCCGACACTGTCACACCGCCCATTTTCTCGCCCGCGGTCGAGGTGATCGTTCCGGTGAGCAGCGCGTCCGCATGAGCAGCGCTAATAACGAATGGCGTTGCGCCCAAAGCGGCGGCGAGGGCGATCAGACTAGCAGCGGCGAAGTTACGCGGATTTTTCATGGCGTCCTCCTAATCTTCGGCAGCACCGTTACTGGGCGGGAGTCGCGGCTTTTGTGGGTGTCCGGGCGGTCGGAAGATCCTGCGTGCCCCGCGGCATAGTCTTGATGTAGGCGGCGATGGCGGCGATCTGATCCGAGTTGAAAGTGTACTTGAAGCCCGGCATCCGCGGCGTTCCGTTGCTGATGATCACACGCATGACGTCTTCCCGCCCACCCGAGCTCTCTTTGGAGAGTTCCGGACCATACATGCCGGCAACCAAGGTTGGCCTGGTATGGCAGACCCCGCACGACTGCTCGAACAGCCGCCGCCCCAATTTTTGCTGCTCATTGAGATGATCCTCGGCCGCAAACCCGCCTTGCGATGCTCCGGCCAGCAACATCAGGGCGATCCAACCGCTACGCTTCATCTCGCTACTCCTCAATTCACAAGCTTTGACAAACCAGCCAGCAGCTTTCATTTTCTCCGTT
>VBKE01000258.1 GCA_005879605.1 Deltaproteobacteria bacterium | reverse complement strand
CTCCTCCCAAGAACGCGCATCCCCATTGACTGAGGCTCACAAAGAGCAACGGCACCAGATAGTTTTTCATTTTTGAAGCCCTCCTTTTAGTAATGTTAGTTTTCGACCCTGAGATAGCCGTCGTAAAGAATCTAGTTAGATCAACTTTTCTTGATGCCTTTGCATATTTCATCTTCGTTCCGATGAGCAGGCTCGGTCCCCGGACCACCTCTGGACAGCAGACGCGTTATCCGGTCTCGCAGGTCTGCCAGCGTAAAGGGTTTTGCTATGTAATCGTCGCAGCCCGCCTCCAAACAAAGCTCTCGGCTGTCAAAGCCAGCGAGGCCAGTAACGGCAAGAATTGGAATATCTCGGTAATGCGGGCACCTCTTCAGAAATCGGGCCAACTCGAACCCATCCATCCCCGGCATCCACATGTCCAGAAGAATCAGCCTTGGGCTGGTATACTTGAGTTTATCCAAGGCTTCCCGCGCGCTGCTCGAAGTGATCACGTCCCAGCCGTGCCTGGTGAGCACGAGCTCGAGAAACTGAAGAAGATCCGGGTGGTCCTCAACCACTAGAACTTTTGCTGGTCGTCGATCCATCCTGTTCATTCAAAAGTTCCCTCCCCAAAATTTTTGCCGCCGAATTATTTTGCTGCTGATTCCTTGCAGCCGATCGCTTCAAGGAACTTTTGTCGCACGACCTCACGGGCCATTTGGTAAAGGATCTCTCGGTCCGAGGACTGAGCAAGGAGCCCCAACGGGATTTGAAATCCGCCTTTGTCTTTGATGTTTCCGCCGCCGTAGTAGGTCTGCCGTTCTTCATCGCGGCCGAAGGCTTTCTTCAAAAAAGTATCGGGATTGACGGTGTCACTCCGGGTGCGGATTGAACCGTCGATGCGTTTGCCGTCGACGATGCCGAATACCAGAACCGTATCGGTGCCTTCGCGGCGCAGCAGGAACTCCGCGGCTTGGGGGATGCCGTCCCGGTGCTCGCTGCGCACAAAGCCGACATCGGTGAAGATGAAATTGTCGACTACCTCTTTATTCTCCAGAGCCTTCTGGACCATGTCCATTACCGCCGGCTTGAGAGACTGGGCGGAAATCTTTTTGAGCGACGGCTGGTCGATGCAAGGCCAAAGGTAGGATGCCGCCTCGAATTCCATGCGGCTGGCCTCGAGCCATGCCATGGTGTCCGAGCGCATGCCGTGCATGAGCGCCGTGGCCAACTGTACCTGGTCGACCTTTTTCGGGTTGAGCCCGTTGGGAAACCGCCCCCGGAGGTATTCGGTGTAGATGGCAGAGGTGGAGGCGCTGTCCTCGCGAATGTCCAGGAACTCGGCAGGAACGTTGCCGGCGCGCTTATGGTGGTCCACCAAAGAGAGCAACGCTTTGCCGGCCAGCTTGTCCGAAATCGGGTTGTGAATTTTCTGGGTGTCAACGAATGCGCTGGCGCTGAAGGGTCGCAGGTCAAACCTGTCGTCGTAGAGTTGCAGATCAATCCCCAGCTGTTTCACCAAGGCATGGTTTTCCTGGTGGCTCACCTCATGAAAACAAAGCAGCGTGGTGTCGATGTCGAACTGCTGAGCTAGAAATCTGTGCGCCAGACCTGAGGCGATAGAATCGGGGTCCGGGTAGCCAATCAGGACGACCAAGATCCGCTCCCCGCCGTGGCGCGCCAGCACCTCGTGAAACTCTTTCCATTTCTCACTGGTGGCTTCCTGTTCTCCGGGGCTGACTCGCTCCACAACGCGCAGCGATTGCTCTTTCTGGGCTATTGCCTCAACTCGGCTTGCCATAAATCCTCCCGTCTTGCAGGTTAGAGTTCAGCAGTCTGAGTGGATCGATCCCGCAGAGTTATCCATAAAAGTGAATCAACGATAACCTGCGCCGCGAGGGAGGCCAAGGGAGTGAAGTCTGTATTTTAAAGGGGAAAAATTCCTGAAAGAGAGATCGGGAAATCCCTGAGAGAGTGGACTAGCATCGGGGACGGTAATCGGGGAGTCAGGGCCGGATGAGCCCTATGCGAATGGCGTAGCGAACTAATCCTGCAGTCTCGTGTATGGAAAGCTTCTCCATGAGACTCGCCCGGTGAGACTCTGCAGTCTTAACGCTGACGCCTAGGAGAGAGGCGACCTCTTTGGTCGTCTTTCCCTCGGCAACAAGTTGCAGAACCTGGCGCTGTCGTGATGTCAAGGGCGCCTGCAGAAAATCTGTCTTTCCAAGGTAGGCCTCCACCAGGGCTCCGGAGACGCCGGGACTCAAGTAGGTCTTTCCCTTGAATACTTCGGAGATCGCAACGATCAGGTCCGGCGCTGCTTGCGTCTTTAACACGTATCCCCTGACGCCGGCCTTAAGCGCCTCGATTACGTATCGATCCTCTGTATGCATGGTAAGAAGAATCGATCTAGTCTTGCGAGAAATCTTGGCGATCTCGCGGGCTGCGTCGACACCGTTCAAGAGCGGCATGACAAGATCCACTACAGCGATGTCGGGTTGAAGCTGCCGAGCCAGCCGGATTGCGTCGCGGCCATCCGAAGCCTCACCGATCACGTCGAGGCCTTCGCGCTCAAGGAGAGCTTTCAAGCCCTGGCGCATCATCAGATGATCATCGACTAAGAGGACTCGAATCCGCATCTTAGTCCTTTAAGGGAATGCTGATCAGCATCTGAGTTCCGCGTCCACGTTTCGAGTCGATCTGAAGTGTCCCTCCTAACCCATCGAGCCGTTGCCGGATGCCAGTAAGGCCGAGTCCCCGGTGCTTCTTCCTGGCCGTAACCGCGGGCAATCCAAAGCCAACGCCGTCATCGGTGATGGAACAACGGATCACCCGGGGGTCTTGCCGGAGGCGGACATTCACGGTGGTCGCGCGAGCGTGCTTGCCCACGTTGGTCAGAGCTTCCTGAACAATACGGTAGAGGGTCGTTTCAACTGAAGATGGGAGGCGACCATGATTTGGACCTTGCACGCTAATCTTAAGCCTGGACCGCTTCGAAATCCCTTCGGCCAGAAATTCTAACGCCGGAAGGAGTCCATAATCGTCCAATATGGTCGGGCGAAGCTCGTGAGAAAGCTGGCGCAGATGCTTGCCAATTTGCTCCAGAAGATCCCCGACCTTCTGGAGGCGTACACGAGAAGGGGGCGGAAGATCACGACGAATCTCGTCAAGCGCAAGATAAGTACAGGCGAGAAATTGTCCGGTCTCTTCGTGGAGGGAGTGGGCGATCCGCTTGGCTTCTTCCTCTAATCTTTCGTTCAGCTGCCGCAGCGCGGTATTGGCCTCCCGGACGGCACGATGGGTCATCTCAAATGGCGCGAGGCTCTCGACAAAAAAAATCTCCGCCCCTTGGACCAATCGCACGCTCTTTTCGGGTGCGCGCGGACCCGATAAAAGCTTCACCAGCGCTTTATGATAAAGCGCCGCCATTTCCAACACCCCGAGCCCATCATCGAGGGCCTTTCGACCCAGCTCGTACGCGCGCTGCAAAACCGCCTCCTCCGGATTCGCAACGTGGTCCTGCAGTGCTGACGTATAGAGTGTCTCCAAGTCATGCAAGGGAGCTTTCACAGTCAAATTCCCCCGTAGCGCGCGACCAATACCAAGGCATCGTCGCTGTCTTTCGAGTACTTGGACATAATATTCCCAGCAATTTCTTTCGGCGGATCGTGCGAGTTGATTTCTTCGTCGAAGCCACTGCGGATGCCGTCAGTCGCGAAGACAAGCGTATCTCCCGGCATGATTGGAATGATGGAAGCATCCAGTATTGCCAATGGGCCGCCCAGCACGCCGGCGCGGATCAATAGAGATTCCTTCTGGGGTTTGATATCGGGGTTCGCCCGCGCCAATAACCCTTCAACGTTGCCCACGCCCATCCAAGTCATTGTTCCCTCAAGACCATTGAGTAACGCCACACTCATCACGACGCCGCGACTTCCACGTAGAGCTTCGTGACTCCTTTTGAAAAGCGCGATGACGTCATCGCGAGCGTTGGCCTCCAGTACATCAACGGCGATTTTCGCCGCGGCTGCAGCTTCCTCGCCGTGCCCCAGCCCATCCACGACCGCCACCAAAACACTAGTCTCGAAAGGTTTCACTAGGCAGTGGTCGCCGGATTTTTCCTGTCCTTTCAGTGTTAGCTGGACAACATGCCACTCAATAAGCGAATCTACCATCGAACTGTACCATCATCATTTCCATTTCTTAACACTCACGGTTGTCCCAGAACCGAGTTCTGAGACGATCTTAAACTCATCCACCAAGCGCCTGACTCCTGACAAGCCCATACCAAAACTGCGCGACGTGCTGAATCCTTCCTGCAAGGCTCGTTCGACGTCTGGAATGCCCGGTCCAGCATCTCGAGCGATCACCCCGATGCCGCGCCGGGCGCCCTCCTCAGCAATGCTCAAGAGGATTTCACCCTGCTGGGCGTAGAGGACGATGTTACGCGCCAATTCCGAGATAGCGGTGGCAATAAGAGTCAGGTCGGTGATCGTAAAGCCTAGTTGGCTAGCCATCTCCCGACCCTTCTGGCGGGCAGTCACGATATCACTGTCCGAACCGATCTGCACCCTGATCTCGTGACTTTTCACGTTCGGTTCTCTTACCTGGTTCCGCTTGTGGCTTTCATTCGCTTGTCTAAAAATGCCAGGCCCTCTTCCAAATCCAGCGCCGTCGAGACTCCCGTGAGTGTCAGGCCCAACTGCACCATGGCAAAAGCAACCTCGGGCTGGATGCCGACGATGACGGTCTCGGCCCCTCGCAATCTGATCATGTGCGCGAGGTCACCGAGCGTGCGCACGGCAAATGAGTCCATTACGTCCAGGGCTGTAACGTCGACGATGACGCCGCGCGAGCGAAATGTACCCACCCGCGTCACCAGAGCGTCTCGCAGTTGTAGCAAGTCGGCATCGGTCAACGCGGCCTGGATGCTAGCAATTAGATAATCACGCTGTTTGAGGATAGGTACCTGCATGGGTCAATCTATTTACGATTTTTGGACCGACTCTTCCAGTGGTGCAACTTTGTAGCCGAGTAGCCGTTCGGCCTCCTCGATGCCCCCTTGCAAATCGCCCACCGTGTTCATCTTACTCAAATCGACGCCGATGTTCACCAGGGTTTGGGCGAGTTCCGGCGACAGGCCAGTCACGATCACGGTGGCGCCCAGAAGTCGCGATGCCTCCACGGTCAGCACCAGGTGGTTGGCCACCGTAGCGTCCATCGCCGGCACGCCTGTAATATCCATCACGACGACCCGCGCGCGGTTAGTACGAATGCCACGCAGCAACTGCTCGGTTAGTTGCCGCGCGCGCAGTGGGTCAACCGTACCGATAACCGGTAGAATCAATAACCGCTCACGGACAGGCAGCACGGGAGTGGAGAGTACGCGGATGGCCTCCTGCTGCTCGCGGATGACGCGCTCGCGCTCCTGGACAAAGCTTACCGCCACAGTGTTGGCGATTCTGTTGGCGGCCGGCTCGTAGGCGTCCAGAACACGGCTGAGTTTGGTAAAGTCTGCTCGGTATTTGCCAAACAGGGATCGTGCGAGCACGTCGCGCAGGAGCAACACGATGCCCACGACCTCGTGGGTTTCGACCCCACGCGGAATGATGCGCTCAGATAAGTTGCGGGCGTATGCTTGCAACCCCTCCACAGCTCCGGTCTCAAGCACATCCACGTAGTTGTCATAGACCGCGGTCGCTTCGGCGAAAATCTCCTCTTTGCTCATGGCAGTAAGCAGCTGCGCCTCGGTGATCCGGCGCGCCCACTCCTCTCGGAGTTGGGTGCGGCTCTCTCGCAGGTGGGCTACCAACTCGCGCAGCAGGGCGATCGATGATTCGGAAAGCGGCTGTATCGGGACTACTGGAGACCTAGATGTTGCT
Source organism: Deltaproteobacteria bacterium (assembly GCA_005879605.1). Lineage (GTDB taxonomy): Bacteria > Desulfobacterota > Binatia > UBA9968 > UBA9968 > DP-1. Next base: position 10,652 of record VBKE01000258.1, on the reverse strand, counting down.
TGAGCATCAGCCATGGGAAACCTCCTTATGTACCGAGGGGAATTGCTTCACTGTAACCCCTCTTGTCAAGTGATAGTAATAGTAAAACTCTGACAACCTGTGATGTAATACCTGAATGGAATGGTGCGGAAAATCAGGTAAACACCTGATTTTGGGGGTAGAGAATACCTGAAGGAATTCTCGAGATCAGAGAAGTTTCCCCGTATTATTCCAAAAGGGGCGCAACCTCTCGCTGGCGATAAAGGAAATCGAAGAACGCAGAAGGGCCAACGAGGATGTGTTGGCCCTCTTGGAATTTATTAAATCCTCGAAGCGCGGGGTTTGGTTAGGCGCTTAACGAGTGACCGTCGTAGAAGGCGCCGCGGAAGTTTGCGCGGGTTCATTACTCTCGGGCGCTGGTCCGACAAAGTAGATCGGCTCAGTCCCCTTGAGATGGCTCGGGGTAACGACATAATTCCCGCGAACCGCAGGATAGATAATGTTATTGGCTACGTCCGCTCTACCGCCGCTCAACGCCCAGCCAAGCCCGCCGGTAATCAACCCCAATCCGGCGTAGGTTACTTTCGCCGGGATATAAAAGACACTGGCAAGCGCCGCGCCAATACCATATCCCGCTTCCTCACCGACCCCTTCTTTTTGGGGCTGTTGAGACTGCTGATTTGCTGTGTCAGCGGTCTGAGCGTAGAGAGGAGAAGCAGCCATGGCGACAAACAACAACAGGGCCAAGCCCTTAGCTTTTGTTTTCATAAACTGAACATACCGAAGATATGTGCTAGTGTCAATAATAATATTTTAAAATTCTTAATTTGATTTTTCCGACGGTCTTGTAAGTGACCGCCTTGACCCTAGAAGTCTGGCCGTCGATCACGCTATCTACTTAGAATATAGCTGCTCATATAGTCGGACACCGGCTTCGACTAAGACAAAACAAAGTTCTTATTTGTCAAAGATATTTGTCTTTGGGTAGAAAATAGCGCTCGTAACAGGCGCGAATCCGCTCTCGTCTTGCTTCGTAGTCTCGCAACAATTTCTGCCCGGCTCTGGCAGTTTGTTTATGGCGGCTTTTCTTCGCCGTCTCGTACCCCATGCCCTGGGCGATTCCGTCGAGCCTGCCAGGGTCGCGTGCAAAGGCATCAATGGACTGATCGCGTTCCAAGCGCAGGCGATGGTCCAGCCTGCGTAAGAACAGGTAACCGTTGGAGAGGAGTTTATGCTCGCTCTGCGGCAAAATTTTTTTATCCTTTAACGCTTTGAGCGCCTGCAAGGTTTCTCTCCGCCTCAACTCGGGATGACGACAGCCGTGGGTGAGCTGGAGCATCTGGGTTAAGAACTCGATGTCCACCAGACCGCCGCGGCCTTTTTTGAGATTGAAACGGGTTTCGTCTTCACCCGCGAGCTCGCGTTCCATGCGCATGCGCAGATGATGAATCTCGCCGACGCCTTTCGACGTTAGTCCCTGTCCGTAAGCAAAGCTCTCAGTGATTTTTTCAATTTCTTTCCCGAGGGCAGGGTCCCCCGCGACAGAGCGGGCCTTAATCAGCGCTTGTCGCTCCCACAAAAGAGAGCTGGTCTTGTGATACTCACGGAACGCGTCGAGTGAAGATACCAGCGGGCCAGCTTTGCCGGAAGGACGAAGCTGCATGTCGAGTTTATAAGCGATTCCTTCCTCGGTTGCTGCGGACAAGTAAGTGATGAGCTTCTGTCCCACTCGCACGTAGAACTCGTGAGCTCCCAGGATCCCTTTAGAACCGCCGCGGCTTTGCGCGTCGTCGTCGGCATCGTAGATGAAGACGAGATCAAGATCGGAGTTATAATCGAGCTCACGCCCTCCCATCTTTCCCATACCGAGGAGGGCGAATCTCCTTTTGGGAATGGCGCCGAATCGCTCTTGTATCTCATCGATGGTGATCTGCAGGGCGCATTCCAGACAAGCCTCGGCAAGATTGGAGAGCTGGATCAGAACCGGCTCGAGCTCAATGGCGTCCCCGAGGTCGTGAAGCCCTATGCGAATGAACTCCTCAGTCTTGTAGCGCCGCAACGCATTGAGCTTGGCTTCCAGATCGTTTTGATCCTGCAACGCAGCGCGCAGTTCCCCGAGCATTTCATCCTTTGATTTTTCAAAACGGGTGAGATCGACCCGGATCAAAGTGTCGATCAATTCCGGACGATTCAAAAAAAGGTCGGTGAGGAACTGGCTGTCGGCGAATAAGGTGATCAACAGGCGCATCGTTTCCGGATTCTCCGCCAGGAGCGTGAGAAACCCGGTCCGGCCGCCGATCCGATGGCTAAAGCCAGAAAGATTTAGCAATGCACGGTCCGGAGCCGACGACTCGGCGATTTCAGTGATTAAAGCAGGACCCAAGGTGCGCATCACTTTGAGTCGCTTCGGGCTCGGAGGCGAATAGACTTCGCCCTCTCGCAGGGCGAGAAGATTCTCGTAAGCTTTGGCGGGATCGCTGAAGCCGATTTTGTCCAGCTCGCCGATAATCAGCTCGGGTCGGTCCAGATCATTCCAGATGGTGCCGGCTTTTGCAGCCCCGTCGGCGATTTCTTTCTGCGCGCCGTAGAAGAGCCCGTCAAAAATGCTCCGCGCGGTGGTTGTGTGGGTACGGTGATCTTTCCAGAAGAGATCACGCGCAGTCTGTTTTTTGACTTGCGTATAGCCCAACCGGCGCGCCAAGGCTTGCTCTTCATCCTTTCCTTCTGGAATGGAGTGAACATGCCCTTCCTGAACCATTTGAACTTTATGCTCTACCTGGCGCAGAAAGCGATACGCGTCGCTCAGCTTGTCTTTGTCCTGAGCGGGAATAAACTTGTACTGCGCAAGCTGTGCCAATGCGCGCAGGGTGCTCGGCTCGCGGACGCGGGGTTCATAGCCGCCGTTGACCAGCTGCAGCGCCTGGGTAAAGAATTCTATCTCGCGGATTCCGCCGTATCCTAATTTGATATTTCTTTCTTTCTCATGCGGGTTCAGAAGTTCGTTCTCGATGCGCATTTTCAAGTGCCTGAGCTCGTCCACTGTCGTGTAGTCCAGATAGCGCCGATAGATAAAGGGCTCGATCTCTTTTAGAAAATTTGCCCCAAGTTCAAGATCTCCGGCCACCGGCCTGGCTTTGATCAACGCGGCCCTCTCCCAACACTGGCCCCACGACTCATAGTAGAGCATGGCGGAGTCGACGGACTGCACCAGTGGGCCGCTGACTCCCATTGGACGAAGCCGGAGGTCGATGCGAAAAACAAATCCATCTTCCGTTACCTGGCCCATGGCCTGAATGATTTTTTTTCCGACGCTAGTGAAAAATTCTCTCGGCGTGGCCGTCCTCTTGAGCCCCCCAGAACTTTCGCCCTCATCGTCCTCGTACAGAAAAGTCACATCGATATCGGAGCTGAAGTTAAGCTCACCGCCGCCGAGTTTGCCCATGCCCAGGATCACAAAGCGGTTAGGCGATTTCCCGCCCGGCAGCAGCAGAGGGCCGTAATCTTTTTCCACCTCATTCCGACAGTATTGATACGCCGCCTGAAGCGATGCCTCGGCGAACGCGGTTAGTTCCCGAACGGTTTCCTCCATCGTGACCGAAGGGAGGAGATCTCGCGCGCCGATGCGAAGATACTCACGCTGCTTGTGTTTTCGGAGCGCCGCGGAGAATTCATCAAGGGAGTTCGATTCGGCAAACGCGGGCTTTAGCTCGCGTAGATGCTGGTCAACCGTTTTCTGCGAGTTTCCGACCTGTCGCAGAAAAATGTCCGGCCAATTCTTTCCCTGATTAATCAAAACCTCGCTGAGATAGGCACTGCTGCCGAGGACGCGGAACAATGCCGACAGAAGAGCAGCCGGGATTTTGTTTATGGCTTTGGCGCCACTATTCTCAACAAGCCGAAGAAGATGATTCTCAGCCAGTGGAGGTAAAGGGCTTTCCTTAAGCAATCGCTCAATTTTTTTTCTTTGCTCGGCGGAGGAAAAGATCTTGCGCAAACGATTCACGATGTAAACTCGTCGAATGAAATAAAGCTATGGTGTCACCAGTAACTCATTAACTACCGAGGAGTAATAAAAAAGTTACCCTTCTATCACCGACTCTCTACCCTCAGCAGCTTTGTTAGAAAAATACCTTGGTAATTTACCACCTTATTTGACCGAACTTCCATCCTGTGAATTGGCACAGCGGTTGCGCTAGCAGCTGAATCGAAAGGAGGACAAGACAATGGCACAAAAAATATTGGTTGCACTTAAGAGAGGTGACCGAATCGAGGAGATCGTTCCTTACCTGGAGGAAGTCACTAAACCGGGCATGAGCGTCGTGTTCCTGATTCATCGTCCGATGAATCGGTTTAAATGGTTGCAAGCTTACTGCGGAATCATGGAGTGCGGGCTCGAGAAGACGCTGGCGATAAGAAGAATGGTTGAGAGCTACTCCGTGCAGATGCGTCGGCAATTAGCTCAACAGAAGGTGTTTCATACCTGTGAGGCTTTGCAGCGGCTGGGCGTGAAGATAGCTGTAGATGTTTATGCGGGTAGTCTGAGAAAGACCCTGAGGAGCCACGTGCTCAACGGAGATTCCCAACTTATTGTCATGCGGCCTGCGATTGGGCACCGAGTCATGAGTTTCCTACAGGGAACGGTTTCCATTTTCAGCGTGTTCAAACGGCCCTCTTCATCGTTTGTGTTCCTGCTTCATCCTGGGACACAACTTTCACCCCAACACACGGGCGATCTTTGATTCGTCTTATTTTAGGAAAGAGACAAAGCGCCACGTTGGAGGGAAAGATCACGGCCGAACAGATGTTGGTTCTAGTGAAAAGAAATGACCGGGTTGAGGAGCTCATCCCGTACGCACCGAAAGTCGCTCAACCCGGCGTGCGGGTCGTCTTCCTCGTCCCCTATCCCGTGAACTTTCGACCGTCGACTTTGGTTGCACCGGAGTAAGTAATTAATATACGGTAACACAAAGGCTACGGTCACTCCTCGTTGCGCGCAGCCTTTTAAGCCCGCTCAATAGGTTTTCTTTAACTCCAGAGACTTATGTTGATCAGTCTCTCGGTTAGCTGGACGGTATACGGTTTGCTCATTATTTTGTGGCTTTCATACGTCTAAACTCTGAGGGGAGGGTAATCCGATGAAAACATCTTTCTTGGCAGTTGCACTGCTGGCTTTGCTTGTCTTGGGCGCCCGCGACCTTCAGGCACAGGCATACGGCCCTTATTACTATGGTCCATATTGGGATCAAATGCAGTATCAGCAATATCAGCAGTATTTGCAGTACTTGCAACAATATGATCCGTACTACGAATTACATCTGATGCACTACCAGCTGTATTTACAGCAATACCAGCCGTATCAAATATACCAACCTTGCTGCTATTCACTGGGTGTCATCGTACCAGGATGGTCAAACTCGATTGGTCCGCGACCACAGGCCGTTATTAGCCCTCGCTCGCAAGCAACTAGAAGAAGGTAAAGACGCCCAGGGCCGTAGCTGGCCCGCCCGTGCTTGCTCCGTAGTTGTGTTATGCGTCTTGCTGTCGGACCGGCCGGGGGCGCGTTTTGTTGTGCATTTGCGCTGACTTATGGATAGCTCGATCGTTGGTTGGACTACGTCGATCGTAAAAGAGTTACTTAGACCTGAAGATCAGGACAGAAAAACCCAACGGTACGCGATTTTCCCCGACGCGGAGATTAACATCTAGGTCCCGGCGAGAATGACTGTGGGTCACCATTTAACTCCATCTTTTTTGTCCAGAGCGTCCTGGAGATCGTGCAGGCGCTTAATGGCTCTCGCTCGGCATTTACAACATGCCAAGATAGAAAACGATACCTCGCGACATTCCGGACAATTCGCGTGCCTACAGAACAAACATTTCGTTCTGAGAAGAGGCCAGTCTAGCCGCTTGGCCATTAGCTGGCCTTACTATTTTGAATCTCATTACAGCTATCGTGAGTATGGGTTGTTATCATGGAAAATTGAGTCGGAGTTTGCTCCGCCTATTTGGAGCGCCCTAATCGTTCCTGTTTTGCGTTGAGCAACCGTCGCATTGCATGGAGTTCGCAATTGAGTCGCTGAATCTCTTCTGAGAGGTCTATTCTAACGTTTATGATCTCTTCCTCTTTCTGCCTTAGTTGGCACTCCAATTCGTAGATCCTTCTCTTGAGGGGTTCCTCCGATTCTATTTTTGCAGGTCCTCTTGTGTGCATACTGTTTTGCTAAAGTTCCGGGCGCCGGGAGTTGAACATTTCGGGCAATTCTAAAGTTCCGAAATTAAGGTTAGCTAGCTAGCGTCTCTATGCGAACACGGTGCCGGAAGCTAAAACCCGCTATCTTGTAATGAACTGGCGTCAATTGAGAAAATTTGGAACTAGCCAGGTAGGGGACGCTGCCAATTCTGACAACGGGCCTGACGCCATTGACAGAGAAGAAGAATTAGTGATCCGACATAGTTGCTCGATTCGAAACTGCCGGATGACCCCGCGTGTTTCTCTCACCGCGCGATTAGTGGCAAAGGAGGCAAGATGAATGTAACAATACGCCAGGCAGTCAGCGCAGATGCCGAAACTTGCGGCCGCATTATTTACGACGCTTTCAAAAACATCGCTGACCGCCACGGATTTCCGCCTCATTTCCCTACGCTGGAGACCGCCATCCAGCGCGCTAATTTCTCCATAACCCATCCCTCGATCTTTGGCGTCGTCGCTGAGAGCGATGATCAAATCATCGGCTCGAACTTCCTTGACGAACGCGATCCCATCCGTGGTCTCGGGCCTGTTACCGTTGACCCGCGGGTTCAGATACGCGGCATAGGGCGGCGCCTAATGGAAGCGGTGCTTGAACGTGATCGCGGTGCGGTCGGCGTCCGTCTGGTTCAGGATTCCTTCAACATGCTGTCTATATCCCTTTACGCTTCCCTCGGCTTTGGGGTGAAGGAGCCGCTTTTGCTGATGAGAGGCAAACCCAACGGCAAGCTTCCTCCAGGAATAGCAGTCAGGCCTCTTCAGAAAAAAGACCTCGGCGAGTGTGCGGCCCTATGCAGAAAGGTCCACGGATTCGAGCGATTCAACGAACTACAGGATGCGGTGACTACTTTAACTCCCGTCGTTGCTTTGCGTGAAGATCGTATCACTGCGTATGCTCTGGCCCTCAATTTGTGGCCGCGGAATCATGCTGTAGCCAACGACGAAGAAGATATGAAAGCGTTGCTGTTAGGTGCTGCGGCCATGAATTCAGAAGCACTGTCATTACTTTTGCCGGTGAGGCAAGCAAGCTTGTTTCGTTGGTGTTTAAGCCAGGGGTATCGAGCAGTCATGCCGATGACGCTGATGGCGCTGGGCGAGTATCGGGAACCCAACGGCTGTTATATCCCGTCGGTTCTTTACTAAACGCTGCTGAGCAACAGACTCAGGCGCGCACATCTGGTTTTAAACCTTCTCGTCCCTCCCACACTCCACACGAGAAAAGAGCAACTTTTTTATTACCATCAGGTAACGCGAGGTAAGATAAAGGTTACCTTCTTTAGGATCCCTCACTCTTCAGTCGAAATTCCGTAAAGGAATTTTCTCGACAATTCAGCACGTTCTTTGAGAGGTTCACGGGTTACTCGTTTTGGCGCGCTCATTGCTCTACCAGCGTTTAGCGAACTGCCGGGAGGACGGCCGATAGGGGATGGCCGATGATGGCTCTTCCAAGGGAAAATGAGGACGCGCTGAAATCGCTGAGCGAGGGCAGGTGCGACCTGGTTTTTTGGTAAAAGATTTGCGGCTGTTTCCTGATGATCCAAGTTTCGCAAACGAATCGTATTGATCCAAATTTTGCGAATAAAATTTTCTTGACGGGTTTTTCCGGTGTGATATGTGTCGCGGCGTAAAGCCTCCCCTATCATTGAAAAGGCTTCTAGTGTGATCTGAGGCCGACGTAGAAACGCAAAACGTTTCTCGGAGGGGGAAAATGCACAGAAGAGGTTAAGGCCAGCCACTCAGGCGATTTATCACGCGAGTGCGCTGGCTTTTTTGTTGTACGGGTTGGGAAACAGATTAGTGTCCCAACTCACGTCGGGATGCTTGCGTCAATACCGAATGGGAGGCTTGCGCAAAACTACGTGAACACATTGGTAGCGAGACCACGCGAGCCTTCTCGACGGACGAGAGGAGCAGGATTAACAAAGGCTCCGTAACAAGGAGGTTTATATGTCTAAGTTTCTTATGCAGGGGTCTTTTACCAGGGACGGTATTGCAGGCCTTACCAAAGAAGGGGGAACTAAGCGACGGCAAGCGGTACAGCAGTTCTTCGGTACCGTCGGCGGTAAATTGGAAACGTTATATTTCGCTTTTGGCGACACTGACGTTTTTGCGGTCGTCGATTTCCCCGACAACGTGAGCGCCGCGGCGGTTTCACTGGCCGCTAATGCTGCCGGAGCTATTCATGTCAAAGCGACGGCACTCATTACCCCGGAAGAGATGGACCAGGCCGTACAAAAAAGCGAAGGCCTTCGCCCACCGGGCGCGTGAGAAGGCACAAGCATTACAACGGCAGTGACAAAACATCGTGGGGAGCAACTGGCGATTGAAGCGGTCACTTAGTAGCTAAACTTAGCGAAAGGGTGGGGACTGGCAGCGAGTTCCCACCCCTAGCGAGCAGATTGCATGGGCCGTGATGCTCGGTATTATGAGTGTGGCAACTCCACCCATCTGGGCGCAAAGCGGAGTTCATACAGAAGGCACTGGTCATAGAATGCTTACACCGGGGGATCTTACCTGGGTTGAGGTCCCGTCACTACCACCTGGCGCCAAACTTGCGCTCATAGAAGGTCCGCTGAATGAGCCTGTGCCATTTACATTTCGCCTGCAATTTCCCGCCAACTACCAAATACCTGCACACTGGCATCCGGCGGTTGAGCGGGTGACCGTGATCTCGGGTACCGTGAACATGGGAATCGGAGACAAGTTGGATACGCAAAAGACCAAACCTTTAGGTCCTGGCAGTATGGCGATCATGCAGTCCAAGACCAATCACTTCGTGTGGACTAAAGAGGAAGCCGTTGTTCAACTTAACGGAACGGGGCCATGGGGCATCACATATGTTAACCCTGCCGATGACCCCAGAAAGAAATAACGCCTTAGGCAAAGCGAGCGGGGCTTGAAAACGCAGGCGCCGCGACGTTCGCGCGAATGACGCTAAGGAGGATAGCTGTCATGCCGATCATCACAATCTATCAAGGCGCTTCTGGAGAAGGTCAGGAATTGGCCGAAACTGTGGCCGAGGCTCTTGGCTACCGTTGTGTCGGGCGCGAGGTGCTCGTTGAGGCGAGCCGGCGCTATGGGATACCCGAAGCAAAACTCAACGAGATCGTCGAGAAAGGCCCGCACTGGTGGGAGCGTCTGCTGCAGGATCTGCGGCCCTACCGGATCGCTCTTCAAGCTACGCTGTGCGAACTGGCTCACGACGGAAAGGTGGTTTACCACGGCCACTTAGGTCATGAGCTTTTGCCCGGTATCGGGCATGTGCTGAAAGTACTCTTGACCGCGCCAATCGAATTTCGCATCGAACAAATTCGGGCACGGCAAAGTCTGACTGATATCGCGGCGCGCCATTATATAGAAGAGATCGATAAGGCGCGCAGCCGGCGGCTCATGGCGATGTTCGGCACGGATTGGCGCGATCCTAATCGTTATGACCTTATTCTCAATATGAGCAAGATGCGCCGAGAGGGGGCCAAGCGTGTGATCATAGAGGCAGCGAAGCTCGAAGAGTATCAGCCCACTCCCGCATCCGATCAGGCTTTCAACGACGGCGCTCTTGGTTCCCGGGTCCATGCCACGTTATTAGCATCGCCCGATTTACGAGGATCGGCTTTCGAAGTTCATGCCCAGGGTGGCCATATTCACATCAAGGGTAGAGTAAACCAAGGATTGGAAGAAGAAGTCGTAAAGCTAGTGAAAAACGTACCGGGTGTGAACAAGGTGACATCCGATCTTTATTCCGTTCCGCCGGACGCGTTTTTTGGTCCCTGAGCGACGGGGAATCAATCGCACTCTGTTTTTCTTTGCCGTGGCGGGCTGAGCAATGAAATACTTCATTTATTCAGGAGGACGAGGTGCTATCGAGGTTGGGTCGAAGTAAATCGAAGTACAATCCGATCTAGAAAGAAGGGAACGACAATATGAAAGTCATTCACCACAAAGACCGACCGCTTTTGGAGTTTCCTGATGAGCCGTGGCGCCAGTCTTTGCGGTTGGCGGTGAACCGATCCGCCGGGTCGAATTGTTTGTCTGTCTGGTTAGCTGAAATGGGAGATCATCACCGAACACCGTTGCATTGGCACGATACTGAAGAAGTACTGGTCTTCCTCGAAGTCGATGGCGACGGGTTCGCGCGTGTCGGCGACGAGGAACATAAGATCGAAACCCAGACTAGCGTAGTTGTTCCGGCTGGCACCATTCACGCCTTTGGGCTGCGTAACGGAAGAATGCTGAAGTCGGTTTCTATTCTCCCCGACGCTGACGCCGTGCCTGGGCACAGACTCTTGGAGAAGGGCGAAGAGAGCTTTGAGATGCCAGAGCCGAAAAAGAAGTGAGCAAAGACCATTGGTGCAACCGGGACGAACTCGGGATGCTGATCGAGCTCGGTGTAGTGACAGCGTCTCAGGGTTCTCGCTAATCCTAGGCT
>VBKE01000083.1:507-4577 GCA_005879605.1 Deltaproteobacteria bacterium | reverse complement strand
TATGTGTTCTCAAGTAGTTCCGGCGCAATCCGAACATTTCATCGGTCGGCATAACAATTGCCTTTGATCGGGGCAACGATTCGTCCGCTCACAATAAGGAGAACTTAAATGGAAGCAGAAAGAAAAGAGATTAAGCAACACAAGCCGCTGCCGGCGCCGAACAGTGACTTCTATGAACTCGTCGAGACCTTGCCCGCTGAGGAACTGGCGATTGTGAAACAGGTGCGTGTGTTCATGGAGACTAAAGTCGCACCCATCATCACCAAATACTGGGTCGACGATGCTTTTCCGTTCGAAATGTTGCCGTCATTGAAGGAACTGAACATCGGCGGTGTCGGCATGCAAGGTTATGGATGCCGAGGCGGAAGCGGGCTGCTATTCGGCTTGATAGCGATGGAGATGGCGCGCTTCGATTCGTCGATCGCGACATTCTTTGGTGTGCACAATGGTCTGGCAATGGGGTCCATCTACTTGGGCGGGTCAGAGGAACAAAAGCAGAAGTGGCTCCCGCCGTTGGCTCGGTGGGAAAAAATCGGCTGCTTCGGCCTGACGGAACCGCTAGTTGGGTCTGGAATCTCCGGCGGGATGTTGACGACTGCGAAGCGGGATGGCGACACCTGGGTCATCAACGGTCAGAAGAAGTGGATCGGCAACGCGCCTTGGTGCGACGTTTCGATCATCTGGGCCCGCGACGTAGCGGACAACCAGGTCAAGGCCTTCATCGTCGAGAACAAGACCACGCCTGGCTTCAAGGTGGAAAAAATTCAGAACAAAATCGCGCTCAAGGTAGTGCAGAACGGCCTGATCACGATGGAAAACTGCCGAGTACCAGAGGAGAACCGTCTGCAGAAAGATCAGTCGTTCCGCGACACAGCGCGCGTCCTGAAAATGACGCGGTTCATGGTCGCGTGGGAAGCGACGGGGTGCGCCATGGGCGCGTACGAGAACGCGCTCAAGTACTGCCAGGAACGCCTGCAGTTCGGAAAGCCCATCGCCTCGTTTCAGATGGTGCAAGACCTACTTGCCAAGATGATCGCCAACATCACCGCTTCGCAGTGTCTGTTGGTCCGCATGGCGCAGTTGCAGGCGGAAGGCAAGCTGACGGATGCGCATGCCGCGCTCGCGAAGGCGTTCACCACCGCCAAGTGCCGCGAGACGGTCGCATGGGCGCGGGAGCTCTTGGGCGGCAACGGTATCTCCGCAGACTACAACGTCGCCCGCTTCTTCACAGATGCGGAAGCGCTTTACTCCTACGAAGGTACATACCAGATGCAGAACCTGATTCTCGGTAAAGCCATAACCGGCTTCAGCGCCTTTGTGTAACCGGACTTGAGTCTAAAGATAGGAGACAAACTTATGAATTCGCCAGGAGCTGCGTTAATGCTGGAGAATCTTTTGTACGAGAAAAAGGGCGCCATTGCCTATGTGACGCTAAATCGTCCGAAGGTGCTCAACGCTCTCAATCAACGAACCTGGGAAGACCTTCGAGCAGCCTTTGAGGACGGACGGGATGATGCGGAAGTGCGCGGCGTTATCCTGACAGGAGCGGGCGATAAGGCGTTCATCGCGGGAGCCGACATCAGCGAACTCGCTCAGGTCACAGCAGTCGAAGCAGAAAAGTCCAGCAGTTACGGACAGGCGGTCCTCAACCTCATCGAGAATCTCGGTAAGCCGGTGATCGCCGCTGTGAATGGCTTCGCGCTCGGTGGTGGTTGCGAAACGGCCATGGCTTGCACCATCAGGGTGGCATCAGAGCATGCGAAGTTTGGCCAGCCTGAAGTTGCATTGGGGCTCATTCCCGGCGGCGGTGGAACACAGCGTCTGCCGCGGTTGATTGGCAAGGGCCGCGCTCTACAAATCATTCTTTCGGGCGAGATGATCAGCGCGCAGGAGGCCTTTCGGATCGGGCTCGTGAACGAAGTCGTTCCCGCTGCTGAGCTGACCACACGCGCTGAAGCAATCCTGAAAAGAATCTTTTCCAACGCTCCGGTTGCCGTCAAGTACTCGCTCGAAGCGGTAAACAAAGGAATGGAAACGAGCCAGGCCGAGGGCTTGTCATTGGAAGCTTCTCTATTCGGACTCTGCGCGGGAACAGAAGACAAAAAGGAAGGCACATCGGCCTTCCTTGAAAAACGCAAGCCACAGTTTCAAGGACGATGAACCATCACACCGAGGAGTGACTTATGCCAAACGACAACATCTTTTCAGGTCTCAAGGTAGTCGACTTCGCGAGCTTCATCGCAGGTCCCAGCGCCGCCGTCATCTTGTCGGACTTTGGCGCCGACGTCATCAAAGTGGAGCCGCCGTCCGGCGACCTCTGGAGACATGGGCACGAGATCCCGCCGCAGCCGCAAGCGAAAGACGCCTATCCGTTCCAGCTGGCCAATCGCAATAAGCGCAGCATCACGCTCGATCTGAAATCGCCCGGCGCGCAGTCGGTTCTCGAGCGACTGGTCAGGTGGGCCGATGTGTTCATCGTTAACACACCGCATCCTGCCCGGAAAAAACTCAAGTTGGAGTATGAAGATGTGGCACTGTGGAATCCGCGTCTGATTTACGCCGATCTCACCGGCTTCGGCGAAAAAGGTCCCGACGCCACTCTTCCCGGATTCGACATCACGGCCTACTGGGCGCGAAGCGGTTTGTTATCCATGACGCGTGATGCTGGCTCACCGCCGACCTGGCCCGTGGCAGGTAGCGGCGACAATGCCACCGCGGTTGGTTTGTATGCCGCGATTGTGACGGCGCTCTATCGTCGTGAGCGCACCGGTAAAGGCTCCTATGTGACGACCTCGCTGCTCGCTGAAGGTGTCTGGTCGGCGAGCGTTTTTATCCAGGCTGCGCTGTGCGAGGCGAATTTCTTCGGGCTGCACGATCGGGCACATCCTGCAAATGCGGCCTTGAATGTCTATCGCGCTTCGGATGGAACCTGGTTTGTTCTCATCGTCTTGCCGGACAAATTGGCGGCAGTGGCGAAAGCCATTGGCCGCACCGATCTCCTGACGGATCCGCGGTTCTCCGATCCGGCGAAGTTGATGGCGAACATGCCGCAGCTGACCGCGATTCTGGATCAAATCTTCAGCTCGCAGCCGATGTCGCATTGGTACGAGGTCTTCAATGGCGTTCACGTCACCTTCGGCGCCGTGCGTGAGCCGAAGGAAGTCGTCAACGATCCGCAGCTGCGAGCGAATGACATCGTCGTTCCGCTCGAAGGCGCCGGCGGCAAACTGACCTCGACCATCAGCAGTCCAATTCAGGTGCACGGTGTCACCAAAGTACCGGCGAAGCGCGCGCCGCAAATCGGAGAGCACAACGAAGAGGTTCTGAACGAACTCGGCTTCGACGCGAAGGCGATCGACGGCTTACGCGCAAGCGGCGTCATAGCGGGAGGTGGACGATGAGCGACATTATTAAAGAACGTTCTGGCAGCATCCTGCGCGTCCAGTTGAATCGTCCGGCCAAGAAGAACGCGATGACTATGAGCATGTACGTAACTCTCGCGGATATTCTTAATGACGCGGCCAAGGACGAACAAGTCCATGTGGTGCTCTGGCACGGCGCGGGAGATTCATTCTGCGCGGGAAACGATGTGGAGGACTTCCTGAAGAATCCTCCAGGGCCGGGTGAATCTCCTCAAGCTCGCTTGATGAATGCGTTCATTAACTTCGACAAGCCATTGATCGCCGCCGTACAGGGCGCAGCTATCGGAGGGGGAACCACCATGCTGACACACTGCGACTTCGTGTATGCAGGTGAGACCGCGAAGTTCCAAATGCCTTTCATTAATCTCGGTCTGGTGCCGGAATTTGGATCGAGTTGCTCGGTTCCGATGCGTATCGGACACCTCCGTGCGGCCGAGTTGATTTTGTTGGGACTGCCTTTCGATGCTCGGCGGGCCGCGGAGCTTGGACTGGTGACCCGCGTCGTGCCCGACCAGGAACTGCTGGCCATGGCGACTGAAACAGCCCAGAAGTTGGCAGAGAAACCGGCTGGCGCGCTGCAGGCCTGCAAGAGACTGATGACGCGGTCTTCACGCGAGCAGATCGAGCAGGCCATGAAAGTCGAAGGCG
>VBKE01000083.1:0-430 GCA_005879605.1 Deltaproteobacteria bacterium | reverse complement strand
GGGGCTTTTCCGAATCAATGGATTCGGAAAGGCGCAAGGCGTGAGGTGTCAGGTCAAAGTATTGATACACGAATCAATAATGAAAGGAAAAATATGATTGAAATTCAAAATTCCAAATCAAGTCGTGCATCCAGCGCCAAAGTTACGGTCGGCCGTTTATTTTTTCTGGAAGCAAGCGGCGGTCGCATCCTCTCAGTAAATCCCGATGGCTCGGACCGAAAGGTCATCCTAAGTGGATGCCGCATTCCCGACGGTGTGGTCGTCGATTCTGAGGCCGGACATATCTACTGGACCAACATGGGTGTTCCGAGCCAAAACGACGGCTCCATCGAACGCGCGGACCTCGACGGTCAGAATCGCAAGACGATTATTCCCGAAGGCGGCACGTTCACGCCGAAGCAGCTTCATATCGATAAGAAGGCCGGCAAAC
>VBKE01000257.1 GCA_005879605.1 Deltaproteobacteria bacterium | reverse complement strand
TTCAAGATCCTTTATCCATTTCAGGCGGTGAACTCGCCGCGCGCGAAGATGGCGGCGGCTGCAGGCGGATGCATTCTCACGGAGAGCCGGCTGCTGGAGCGAATCGGCGGCTTCGTGGCGATCAAAACCGCAGTCATCGACGATTGTGCCTTAGCCGAGCGAGTCAAGTCACAGGGGTTTAAAATCTGGTTGGGGTTGACACACTCGGTGAAGAGCGTCCGGGGCTATCGCCGCCTGAAAGAAATCTGGGACATGGTCGCGCGCGCGGCTTTTGCCCAGCTCCGTTACTCGGTGGGGCTGTTGGTTCTATGCACTCTGGCCATGTTGCTCGTCTACGGGATTCCCGCCGTGATGGTCGCTTCTTCAAATATCGTCATGCGCGGTCTTTCCCTGGGCTCGCTAGCGATCATGTTCCTCACCTACGTTCCGATCCTTCGGTTCTACAACCGATCATGGGCGTGGGCACTTTGTCTGCCTTTCATTGCCGCGCTTTTTCTCGCCATGACCTGGACGTCCGCCGTCCGCTACTGGCAAGGCGAACAGACCCGCTGGAAAGGAAGGGTCTATCGACGCGGGGCTGCCGCCGTCGAGTTTTCTGCGAACGGTGAGCTGAAGTCAAAACCGTGAGCTATCCAATGCCAGCTCTTTCGTGTTCCTCAAAGTTCTTTGAGCGGCGTAAAACTGGATACCGAGAAGGACAATTTTGATCCAATCCGCCGGCGTGAGATAGACGCTGATGAAGAGTTTCCAGATGTTGATACGGCCTTGCGAATCGAGTGCCTTTAGAACGTTTGCAGGAATATCGGTCGATGCGGTGTCGATAATGGCCCGGAGTGCTAGAAAAGGGAGCCGGTGTTCTTGGGCAACCCTGGCATGAGCCGCGCTCTCCATGTCGGTCGCTGCCGCTTGGGTCCTTTCCGCCAGGGCCCGCTTTTCGGCTGGAGTTTTGACGATAGCGTCGCTTTCAACCAGAGCATCTGTCCGAACGGGATGTTTGGTTTCCAACGCTTGATATAGACGTCGATGCCATTCAGCGCTTACTGGATGAATTGCGCCGTTCGCACTCACAATGCGCTCGGGAAGTAGCAGGCATCCCGCTTTTAAACGATCGTCAAGCGCCGCCGCATAACCCCAGCTCAGCAGGGCCGTTGCTCCTTGCGAAATCAAAATCGAGCCGGCGGCGTAGGCGCGCTCTGCTCCGATCCCGGACAGGGCGACCAATGTGTCTTCCGTGATTGCTTTCCACGTTCCCGCCGGGATCGCTTGACGGGTTAGGCTTTTTAGTTCCCAGGGAAGCGAGACAACAATGCCGAGCATTATCTTTCCGCCGCCAAGTTGCGATAGCGCGCTAGAGCCAGCAAAGGGAAATATTTGTCGTAACCGTGATATTTCAAATAAAAGACGCGCGGAAAACCCGGCGCATTAAAATCGGGATCGCTCCAAAAACCGTCCAGTTTTTGTGTCCTGAGGAGAAACTCGACCCCGCGACGGACAGAGTCGGAGTGAACCTCGCCGGCGCTCATCAAGCCCAGCACAGCCCATGCGGTGTGGAAAGAGGTGCTGCGCTCGCCTTGGCCCCGTTTCGACGGGTCAAAATAAGTGTCGCATCCTTCGCCCCATCCACCGTCGGCGCGCTGGACGTTTTTAAGCCAAGCGGCCGCGCGCCGCACCGGTTCGTGTTCTCTACCTATGCCCGCTTCTTCCAATCCCATAAGGACAGACCAGGTGCCGTAAATGTAGTTCGTGCCCCATCTCCCAAACCATGAGCCGTCCGGCTCCTGAGAACGGAAGAGATAGTCGAGACAATTTTTTTCAACGGATTTATATTTCGGCGCGAGTTGCGCAAGGAACATCACACAGCGTCCGCTGACGTCCTCGGTGGGGGGATCGAGCAGGGCGCCGTGATCCGCGAAGGGGATTTCGTTGAGGTAGGTGTGATCGTTGTCGGCATCAAACGAGGCGAAGCCCCCGTTCCTGGACTGCATGCCGCAGATCCATTCGGCTGCGCGTTCAACCGCGTGGGTAAAAGTCCCCTCCCCGCTTTTGTGCATCGCATAGGCGACCGCCGCCGTGTCGTCCAGATCGGGATAATGAGAATTTTTGAACTGAAAGGGCCAACCGCCACCCCTGACCCGAGGCCGGTTGAAGCGCCAGTCTTGGGGATCGTCCAGTAATTGTCTCTCAGCCAGCCAATGGAACGCTTTTCGAACAACGGCTTGGCTCCGCTCGCCGCCGACCTGCTGGAGCGCGATACAAGCCCACGCGGTATCCCAGACGGGCGATACGCACGGCTGGCAGTACGCGCTTTGTTCATCGATCACCAGGAGATTCTCGATCGCCCGACGCTCCTGCACACGCAGCGGATGGTTGGCCGGATAGCCGAGAAGATCCAACGCCTCATAGGCATTGACCATGGCTGGAAAGATGGCGCCCAAGCCACCCTCGCCGTTAAGCCGTTGCAAAATCCAGGCTTCCGCCTTTTTTATCGCGCGCCAGCGCAATCGTTCTGGAATCCAGGGGTAGAGCTTTAGTCCCAGACGATCCAACATGAGAAGCGCGCGATTTAAAGCCGAACGCGTTGGAAAATAGCGCGTCTCATGCCATGGGTCGGTGATAAAGAGTTCCCGGATCGAGACCTGTTTGGGATTTCGAGCGCGCGCCTTGAAGGTGTAGAGGACGAATAGGGGGACCATCACGGTTCGTGACCAATAAGAAACCTTGAAGGGGTGAAAAGGAAACCAGCGTGGCAGCAACATAGCTTCCACCGGCAGAAACGGTACCGCACGCCAGGGAATCTGCGCGAAAACCGCCAGCGTGATTCGAGTGAACACATTGGCCCGAGATGCTCCGCCAAGGCGCAGGATGGTCTCTCGGGCTCTGGCCATATGGGGCAGCTCGGGATCGTCGCCAGCAAGCTTCAGCGCATAGTAGGCTTTTACGGAACAACTGATCTCGGAGCGGCCGCCGTAGAAAAGGGGCCAACCACCGTCCCGTCCCTGACGGGCGCGGAGGTAGGAGACCAGTTTCCTCTCGAGCTTTTCGTCGGACTCGCCCATATAGTGCATCATCAAGATATACTCGGCGGGGATGGTACAATCCGCCTCCAGCTCAAAACACCAATCCCCGTCAGGGTGCTGCAAGCCAAGCAGCGCGTTCGCGGCATTCTGGATTGCCCGCTCCAGTTCGAACCGGTGCGGACCGGTTAGATTCGCGATCATTCTTTCTCTGATTTTCCCGTGATCGGGGTTGAGAATGGCGCCGCTCTCCACTAGCGATCTCAAACTGCTCTGTTGGCTCTGCCGTCGCTTGTTCCTGCCGGAGACCATCGGGTTGGGGCAGGTGATGGAGGCAATCGCCATGCAGCGATAGAAAAAAGAAGCTTGACGAGAGCGTTGTTTTGCAGCGTCAATCGAGTAGCCAGGATAGTCCCTTTAACGCTGAACCTTGATATTTTAACCTGACTGCCGTCGGTGTAGTCGAGATGGTTGTTGATCTTGCGCAGCGTTAACACGGCCAGCCCAATTGCCCAGAGGCAGAAATTACGGATCCCGGTCTCGTGTTTAGGGATGAGTAGCGAATAAGATACGGCGTCGCTCAAATGTCCCCGCGAAATTCCGATCAGGCGGCGAATGCCGCGTTCGAACCCCTGACGGTTCCGCGTCGCCGGCAAGTCGGTTAGGTCAAAACCTTCGTCGGCAAAGATTTTCCGCGGCAACCAGCAGGCGCCCAGCTGATAATCTTCCCACACGTCCTTAAGGATGTTCGTCATTTGCAGGCCCTGGCCAAAGGAAACTGCCAGGGCCATCAAGGGGTCGTGATTTTTAGCGATTTCCGGGGAGTGGAGACAAAACAGGCGCGTCAGCATTTGCCCCACGACCCCCGCGACAAAATAACAGTATTGGTCCAGGTCCTCCAAGCTTTGTAGGCCATGTTTCTCGCCGCGCAGCTGGAATTCCGCCATGCCTTTGGCCATAGTGTGGACACACCGCTGCAGCGCTTCACGCTGCGGCTCCGAGAAGCTTCGGGTGATTCGAATTACACGGGGAATGTTCCGGATCAACTCGTGTTCGGCGGGCGGGGTTCCACTCGAGAGCGATGCGCAAAGTTGGCAGGAAAAAGACTCGGCGTTCCGCGCGCTCTCCAAGGTCCGTAAAAACTGCCGGCAAAAATAGTCCTTGCGCGCGCCGCTGAGGCTCGGCTCGTCCTCGATCGTGTCGACGATGCGGCAAAGGAGATAGGCATTGGACACGACGCGACAGAGTCGTGACGGAAGCTGCGGAATGGTCAAAGCAAATGTCCGGGAAACTCCTTCCAACATCGCAGATTGAAAATCATCGTCGCTGAGCAGTAATTTTCGCGGCGCGAGATCGACAGGATCCCAGTCCGGAGGCGTGACGGGTTCGGACCTGGCGCGGCCGTCGCTAAAAAGACGCATGATGTATCCCTTCACGGACTACGCGTGTGCGAAACCGGTTTCGGCCGCTGCGAGTTATCAGGGCTGCTGACCGGTTTGAAATCTTTCCCATGCTCGTCTGTATCGGCCGCTATTCTTAGAGCGACGTACCGTGCCATCTCCCGCAGGGGTTCGGCCGCGCGGCCGTAGGGCTGCATTTCTCTCAAACAGTCGTGCAACAGATCTCTAACCCTTTCACCAGCCCTCTCCGACCCTGCCACGGACAGATAGTTTATTATGCCTTTGTCGCTCGAAACTTCATGCCCATCCAAAATGTCGTCCGTGATCTGGAACGCCAAACCCAAAGCTTGTGCGTATCGTGTAATCCTGTCGAGATCTTTGCGCGCCGCCCCGCCGATGATCGCGCCGACACGGGCAGCGGTCATGATCAAGGCGCCGGTTTTCAAGCGGTCGAGACTTTCCAGAACCGCCGGTGTCACCTTGCGCTTGACCACTTCGATCTCAGTGCTTTGCCCGCCGATCATTCCTCTAATACCGGCGGCATCCGATACCTCCCGAATCAGCTTTGAAATCAGAGGAACGCCTAAAAGCCGCGCCACCCTGGGATCCGACATGATAAAGAAAGCCTCGGTGAGCAACGCATCTCCCGCCAAGAGCGCTATCGCTTCGCCGAATCGCTTGTGACACGAAAGTTTTCCCCGGCGCAAGTCGTCATTATCCAGCGCCGGGAGATCGTCGTGGATCAGCGAATAGCAATGAATCAACTCAATGGCGCACGCAAACGGCAACAAGACCCGCCGTTTGGCCCCGAACAATTTGCCGACAGCCAGGGTCAATGTGGGACGAAACCTTTTGCCTCCATCCAAGACGCTATAGCACATGGCTTGATGAAGGAGCGACGTGACTTGATGGTTGTTTTTAAGGTAATGATCTAGGGTGTGGTCAATTAACGACCTGCAGTCAAGCAGATATCGTTCCCCGTTAAAATGCGCGCGAGCCACTCTGCCTCCATACCAAATTTTTTATTAGAAGTCTCCCCCGAAGCCTGCTTCAAGACCCGGCTGTGTTTCGCCAAACCGTCGCACCTCTAATTTCTGCTGCGCTCGCTATAGGAGTTCGTAGTTTGCGTGTGCTCACTGCTTTCTCCTTTGCTACTCAAACCTGTCATTACTCCGAGTCACTACCCGCTCTCCCTCGGCGACGATTAGACCCGCGTTAGCCAGCTAAGCTTTGCATGTTCCTCGCGTTACTGCGTCAGAACGAGACATTTGTACCTTCACGATATAAACGTCCTTCTTCGCACCTGCATCGGGTAACCGAAATCGAATGCAGCGACACAAGGATATAAGATTCTCGTAGCACGTCTAACCGCAAGAAAGTACAAAGGAATTTTTTAGCTTTGCCACTACTTTGCCAGTAGAATAATCCATAACAATTCGAATCCATCCAAGTCTGAGATAACGAATAGCTGCCTCAATTCACAGGAAAAATCCCACTCCATTCGCTATGCTATCCCCCATGGCAGGGATACGCGGCAAATCCGGTCCACCAGCAAACCAGAATGCTTTCAAGCACGGCCTGGCGAGCATTTCTCAGCGGCGAGGTAATGGAGCATTAACGCCCGACGAACAGTCCATTCGAGAGGGCATCCTCGCCGGGTTGATTGCGACAAGGAGCAACTCACACATCACTCGATCAGGAATCGAAAACTGGCAGAGTCTTAGCGAAGTAGAAGCTAAAAATGGAACTCAACCGAGACCGCGGAGGATCTAACTGGTTGAATCCCAAAGGGAGTGGATATGGCCAGGGACAGAATCGAACTGCCGACACGAGGATTTTCAGTCCTCTGCTCTACCGACTGAGCTACCTGGCCGGAAGATTAAAATGAAATGGAATTTGAAATATTGCTTAAAAGCAGATGCGAGTCAAGATTCTCCTAGCTTTCCCGTCTTTTTTCGGCCTCCCGTTCGATGAAGTCGATCACCTGACTTTCGAGATGAACGCCGTTCAGAGCGTTGATCTCTTGAATTCCCGTCGGACTGGTGACGTTTACCTCGGTTAGAAATCCCCCAATCACGTCCAGGCCGACAAAATAAAGGCCGTCGCCGATGAGAAGCGGTGCAAGAGCCTGGCAAATCTCCAGATCTCTCGCCGTTAAATCCGTCTGCACGCACTTTGCGCCGACATGAATGTTTCCGCGGTTCTCGGTCTCCAGCGGAACCCGGAGCACCGCACCGAGAAGCTCGCCGTTGAGAACGATGATCCGCTTATCGCCATCGCGGATCTCCGGTAGATAGCGCTGTCCCATGACAAATTTCCGCCCGTTTTCGGTCGCCGCCTCCAAGATGGCGTTGGTGTTCCGGTCTTGCTGATTGATGTAAAAAACGCCGCTGCCGCCGGAACCGTCCAGCGGCTTGATGATCATCTCTCCCCCTAGCTCCCGCATGAATTCCTTCAACCGTTCCATGTTGCTGCTGACGAGCGTCTGCGGAATCTGCTCGGGAAAACGCAATGCGTAGAGTTTCTCGTTCGCCTCGCGCAGTCCTTTGGGATGATTCATGACGAAGCACTTTTGCTCGTTCACCAAGCTGAGCAGATGGGTGGCGAAAAAAAACTTCAAATCGAAGGGTGGATCTTTGCGCATGAGGATGACGTCGAAACCCTCTAGCGCACCCGTGCTTAACTCGCCCAACTTGTAGTGGGGCATGGCGCGGGCGACGTGGAGGCGGCGGAAACCGCCATAAGGCGCGCCGCCACGAATGAACAAGTCATCCAGTTCCATGTAGTAGACTTCATGGCCGCGCTGCTGTGCTTCCAGCATCAGCACGAAGGTCGTGTCCTTGTCGATATTGATCTTATCGACTGGATCCATGACCACCCCGATCTTCAGAACTTGCATAGAGAAAGCCTCGCGTCTCAGTCCTCAATCACGAATGACCCATGTCCGGGCCAAGAAATCGTGCCAGCCTCTTTTTTCCCGGCTCCAAATAATCCACAGAAAACCCAATCCCAAAGGCGCGACCGACACGACAGTCCCGAGCGAGCGCAAAAAGGCTTGCCTATAGGTGATCACTCGTCGCTCCGCTCCAACAACGCGCAACCCGAGCAGCCACTTACCAATCGTCTTCCCTTCCATACCATGAAACACGACAAAATAGACGGTCGCCAAACCGACCCAAGCGAACGTGAGAAAGACGAACAGCGGTGTCGAGTTTTGCAAGTTGATGGAGCGTCCATAAGCGGACAATCCGACTTTGTAACCTATATAGGAAAGCGAGGCCATAATAGATACCAGCAAAACGATCATCGCTACGTCCACCAAAAACGCCAAGGCACGTCGAAAGAATCCACCCCATCGTATTTCCGTTATCGAGTTGCTCGCAGATTCTGCCGACCGCTGGGCAGGTTCGGCCCGACGTTCGCGCGGGAACTGCCAGTCCTCCGGCTCTGCGGAACCGCCAAGATCGAGCGACTCTTCGTCCGGAGTCAGCGCGAATTCCTCACGCTTGCCGCCGAACATCACTCTTCGAGGGAGTTGTTTCGCACCGCAGTGTGGACACCACGCCTCGGTAGAGAGAATCGAGGAATCACAGTTTGGGCAGCGTATGAGTTCGTCCAAGAGAATTCCCTTCAACCTATGCTAAAGAAAGCCGGTGACCGAGGCAAGCAGACCTAGCCCAGGTCTCCCCATAAGAATTGCACGAGTGAAATTGCCGTCACTGCCGCGGTTTCGGCCCGGAGAATCCGGCGACCCAACTGCACCGACCAAAATCCGTGCTGTTGAGCTAGCTTCGCTTCTTCGCCACTGAATCCGCCTTCGGGTCCGATGGCGAGAAGCACCGATCGAACGTCGCCAGCCGCCGCGCGCGCCTGATTGAGCGTCTGTAGCGCCTCTCCTTCCCAGCATAAAAGCTTCAGCGCGCCGGTCCAAGGTCCGCTCAGCAGTTCCCGGAAATCGCAGAGCGCGCTGACCTCGGGGACGCGAGTACGGCCGCACTGTTTGGTTGCGCTGAGGGCGATCTTTTGCCACCGTGCGGTGCGCTTGGCGATTTTTTCTTGGTCGAGTTTAGGCACCGTGTACGTGGAGAAAAACGGCGCGATGGCTTGCACTCCCAGTTCGGTCGCCTTTTCGACGACGAAGTCCATTTTCCCCCCTTTGGTCAATCCGAGCGCCAGGGTCAGATAGAGTGGGGATTCCCGCTGCGTTTGGTAGCTGCGCAGTATTTCCAGATCGCCGTGATCAGGGCCAGTAAACCGGATGACGGTTTCATGCTCCCATCCCGCATCATCGAAGAGGGTCACGTGATCGCCCGGGCCAAGCCGCAGCACTCTCCGCAGATGATCGAGCTCTTCACCGACGATAGTCGCGCGCTTGTCTTGGACGTTCTTTCTCGAGACAAAGAATCGCGCCATGCCAGCTTATTTCCGCTGCAGCAAGAGCGTCGCCCACTCTTTTTCCTGCCTGCGTTTGAGCACCCTGAAATCATCCGGAGAAAAGGAACCGATGACCTCTTTTGCCTTTGGATTCAAGATCCCCGACAGAATGAGGAACCCCGCGGGCGCCACCTTTTTTTGTAACGCGTCAGCCAGATCCATGATGGCTTCTGCCGTCAAATTTGCGACGACGACGGGGAACGATTTTCGGATCCGGCGGAGCGCCGTTCCAGACAGCTGAACTTTTTCTTCAACCCCATTGCAACGAAGGTTTTCTCGGGCGACTTTCAACGCTACAGGATCGTTGTCCACCGCCCACACTTTTCTCGCCCCCAACTTCGCCAATGCGATCGCCAAAATCCCGGAGCCCGTACCGATGTCGAGTGCGGTGAATGTCGTACGGTTCAATGAACGGGCAACCGTTTCGATGAATTCCATGCAGCCGCGCGTAGTCGCATGAGTCCCGGTTCCGAATGCCATGCCGGGTTCAATGGTGATCACCTGTCGGCGTTGGAACCGGGGCGATTTCTTCCACGGCGGTGTCACCCAAAACGCTCTGCCGACTTTTCGCGGAGTAAAGAATCTGTGCCAGGAATTGTTCCAATTCCGATCCTTCAGGATCTTCCACAGCAAACGGCTCTCGTGGAGGTGAGGATAAAGTTTATTGATCCCCCGGAGAAAACGTTGAACATCTCTCCGGATCGAAACGTCTTCGGGCGAATGGACAAAATAAGCCTGGACCTCGTTCTTTTTGATAACCACGCCGGGCGATCCCCGTTCGATCAGAAAATTAGACACCGCATCGAACGCCGCCGGATCGATGCGCAGGGAGAGCTGCAGCCATGAAGAAGGCACAACTTTTCTATGCCACAGAGAAACCAGGGTATCAATTCAATCGCGGAAAACAGCCGCCCGGCGAGCACGTAAAGATGGTGCCACGATAGCTGCTTGTCAAAGCCGCTCTAGGCATATATGGACCATAGTGAAAGGAGCTAGCTCATGAAATTAGCGTCCCTCAAACCGAACGAACTCGCCGTCGTCAAGGACGAATCGCTCGTTCCCGTCGGTGAAATTTTGGCTCGGCAAGGCATTTTGCCGAAGAATTTTTCAATGTTGGACTTAATCGCCCAGTACGATGAGATCAAAGGACATGTGGACCATGCGGCTCGTAACGAGAACCGCAAAAAGCTCGATGCCAAGCTACTGAAGCCGCCGGTGGAAAAACCGTCCAAAATCTGGGCCGCCGCCACCAACTACAAGAGAGGCAGCGAAGGACTCGATGACGCCCGAGGAAGGGGAACCGCGGCCACGGCTACACCGGAAGAACTGCTCGAAAGGATTTTTTTAAAACCGCCGTCAGCGGTTACGGGCCCCGAAGAAAATATCATCATACCGAAGGATGCAGAGACGATTTTCCCCGAGCTGGAACTCTGCGTGGTCATCGGCAGACAGGCGCGCCATCTGCCCAAGGAGCAAGCTTTCGATGCGATCTTCGGCTACACGATCATGCTCGACGTCACCGCACGAGGCTACGGCTCGGGCAAAGGATTGCCGGGAACGCGCTGCGTGCGCAAGGGCTTCGAAACGTTTGCGCCCATCGGACCATGGATCACAACCAAGGACGAGATCGCCGACCCGCACAATCTTTGGATGAAACTCTGGGTCAATGGCGAGCTCCGACAGTCCGCGAAGACCGACGCCATGGTAAACGACATCGCTACTTTGGTCAGTTACTTATCCCAGGTGACGACGCTCTATCCGGGAGATCTCATCACGACCGGAAATCCCGACTCGCCGGAGTTTCAGAAAAAACTCGAGCCCGGTGATACCTTGAAAGCCGAGATCGAGGGAATCGGCGCGATGAGTCTCGGCGTGGCCAGAGAACGCGTCGGCTAACAGCGGGTGGCGTATGGCTGATATGGACGGAGCGGGGAGGATTTCCGATTTTCGAACTGTGCATTGAGCTTTATTGACTCTGACCGTCTGACTTGTGATCTCTGTTCCTTGCTGCGCGCCGACTTCTGACCTCGGTTCGGACCCACCTCCTCTATGTGCTATATGCTATCTGCTACACGCCTCTCCTATACGCCATCCGTCATCTACGATATGCTATCTGCCAGATGCCATAACCGTCTATTACACAAGGGAAACAATGATCCATGGTACGCATCGCTCCTTTTCGTGGGGTTTTCTACAACCCAAAAAAAATAAGGGACCTGTCCAAAGTCATCGCGCCGCCTTACGACGTGATCTCGAAGGAAGAGCAAGAAAAGCTCTACCGCAGGTCTCCCCACAATTTTGTCCGTCTGGATCTCAGCCAAGAGCCCGATTCCTACGACGCCGTGGCGCAACTGTTTGCCGATTGGCAGGCCGACGGGATCTTCGAGAGAGATGAAACTCCGGCGATTTATTTTTTGAGCCAGCGCTTCTCCTTGAAAGGGGGGGAAGAAAAAGAGCGTCAAGGCTTTTTTGCGCTCACGCAACTCGAGGAGTTCTCCAGCGGGGCGATCCGGCCGCACGAGAAAACGCTCGACGCGCCGAAGGAAGACCGGCTGCGGCTCATGCTCGCCTGTCACGCCCAGCTGAGTCCCATTTTTGCGCTTTACGCTCAGCCGAAGCAGACGATCAATCGCGCGCTGGCGCAAAACGTCGAAGGTTCGGCTCCATTCATCGAAGTCAAGCAAGACGGCGGCGGCGAATGCCGCCTCTGGCGCATTACGGATTCCGCCCTGATCCATCGGCTGCAGCAGGAAATGAAAGATCAATCCTTGCTGATCGCCGACGGCCATCATCGCTACGAAGCGACTTTGAATTACCGTAACCAAATGCGCAGCGAGCGCACGCAGTGGAGCGGCCGCGAGGCGTTCAACTACATCATGACCTACTTCGCCAACATGAACGACGAAAACGTCGTCATCCTGCCGACGCATCGTCTGGTTCGCGGTTATGCGCCGAAACCTTTCTTGGAGCTGGAGGAAGCCTTGCAGAAATATTTTTATTTGGAGCAATATCCAAAAACCTCGGAAGGCAAAGGTTGGTTCTTGAAGGCGTTGAAAGCCGGTGGCAAGAAACAACGACTCATCGGCGCCAGCTTCAAACGCGACCCGCGCTACCTGATCTTACGTCTGAAGAATAAGCGGATCATGCAGCGGTTGGCGAAAGACCTCAGCGCGCCGCTGCGGGAGCTCGATGTTTCGACCCTGCATCACTTGATTCTCGAACATATCTTGGGACTCACCCCCGAACGGCAAACGAACGGTGAGACGATCCGCTATTCTCAGGACGAAGAAACCGTGTTGCAGGCTGTCGAAAAAGAAGACTATCAAGCGGCATTCATTCTCAATCCCCCCAAAGCAGAGGAGATCTTAACCATCGCCAATGGCGGTGAGACCATGCCGCAGAAATCGACCTATTTCTACCCAAAGCTCGTCTCCGGCCTGATCGTGAACAAAGTCGATCCGGAAGAAGAGATCTCGGATGGATCGGAGTTCACAGAACGATGAAATACGCCGCATGATGCGGTGTAGTGAAAAACTTCATGATAAATTTCCCCAAAGTTGTCACTCCGAAATGTTTCTATCAGGGGTCCAGTCGGATTTTCGCCTGGATTCCCGCTAAAAGCATGCCGGAATGACAGTCCCTCCTCTACCCCAGCGGCTTGACAAATTGGCCATCGCCAGGCTTGCCGGTAATCTTACCATTCTCCATCACCGTTTTTCCGCGTAGAATCGTTCGGATCGGCACGCCTTTAACTTTGCGGCCATGGTAGGGAGTCCAGCCAACTTTGGTATATGTAGTCTCGTTGCTGATCACTGCTTCCTTGTTCATATCAACGATGACGAGGTCGGCGTCAGAGCCCGGCTGGATAGTGCCTTTGCGCGGGTAAACACCAAAGATTCGGGCGGGGTTGTAGGAGGTGATGCGCACTAGCGTATCCAGCGACAGCTTATCCTCGTTTACAGCAGTCAGGAAAAGGCTGAGATAGTCTTGAATCTGCGGTTCGCCTCCGGGAGACTTCCACATATCCTTCCAGCCGATATCCTTTTCCTCTTTCGTATGCGGCGCGTGATCGGTGCCGACGAGATCCACGGTGCCGTCGTTGATACCCTTCCACAACGCCTCCACATGCGCCGGCGGCACCCAGAAACCCAAACAATAGGGTCCCAGCTTTTCGACGTTCTCCCACGAACCGAGGAAAAGCGCCCACGGATTGACCTCACAGCTGCACGGTCGCCCTCCGTCCTTGGCGCGGCGCAGCATGTCCAAACCTTCTGGCGTGGTCATATGCATGATATGCAGCTTATTTCCCACGGCCTTCTGGAACCGAAACAACGTCGCAATGGCTGTGTCCCAGATAATGCCGTCAAAGTCACGATAGGCTTTCGCATACGCTTGCGGACTGTGGTCGCCGCGTTTCCAGTATCGCCCTTCGATCTCATCCATCAAGTCTTGGTCATGCGGATGAACCATTAATGGCAACCCTGTTTTTCCCACCGCCTCGAAGGAGCGAAAAAGTTCACCGTGGTTGCGAACTCCGATTCCCGGCATATGGGGATAATCGCGCCCGGTGTCTTTGACCATGAAAATCTTGAAAGCGAGAGGACCCTCCTTTGCGAGCCCGGGAATTTCTTCCGGAACGGTCCCAGAAGGATTGTGATTAAAGTCGACGATGGCTTTCTTCTTGTGGTCTTCGATAAGACCTCGATAGCGTTCCACGGTCGTGGTCGGCGGATTCACGTTCGGCATGCCGACTGAAAGGGTCACGCCGCCGGCCGCGGCCGCCATGGTAGCGGTGGTCAGATCCTCTTTGTGTGTGAAGCCTGGGTCTCTGTGATGGGTGTGCGTGTCGATCAAGCCGGGAATGACTTTCTTACCCTTGGCGTCGATGAGGCTGTCGGCTGATTCCGGCAGAGCCGGCGGTTTACCCAAGGCGATGATTTTACCTTGACTCACCGCGATGTCGGACTCGACAAATCCCCCCGGCGTCCAAACTTCGCCTCCCTTGACGAGCAAATCTAGTTTATCCATTCGCGTGACAATCTCCCTTCGCTTGTTCTCAAAAAGCTCTTATATGATAGGCAATTACCCTGTCAACACAGCTTGTGAGGATGAGTCAATGGAGTCCCCCAATCTGGCTTGACTCAGTGGTCGAAATTTGAAAATATCCTCTCGCCTGCGTCTAAATATCAGAACGAAAGCTTTAGGAGGGAGCAGATCATGCGAAAGAAGATTCATTCTTTCACGGCATCTTTGGGGCTAATGTTTTTCTTCGTCGCGCCTGCTTACAGTCAGAGTGCCCAGCTGATCGAAGCTGCAAAGAAGGAAGGCAAAGTTGCGGTGTACGGTTCTCTGGAATCCGACACGGGCGATGCCATTTTTAGACTGTTCAAGAAAAAAACCGGTATCGAGGTGGATTACTGGCGGGCGTCGGCAACCAAGGTTATGGACCGAGCATTGAGCGAGTATCGCGCCGGCAAGCCTCTCTTCGACGTCATTTTGACCAACGATAATCCCATGCAGATCATGTTCAAAGAAGGCATTTTCGCCAAGTATGATTCGCCTTCGGCCAAAGACTTCCCAAAAGATGCAATCGACCCGAATCTCGGTCCCCGATATCGCAACGTCATTATCGGAGTCGTCTATAATAAGAGCATTATCAATCCTGCTGAAGCCCCCAAGTCTCTCGAGGACCTCGTCAAACCTCAGTATCGCGGTAAGCTCGTCATGCCCGATCCGACGCAGCACACGACGACAACTCAGTGGGTAGCGAGCCTCGAAAAGCTCATGGGGAAAGAGAAGGCGGGAAAGTACATTCGTGATTTGGCAGCACAAAAGCCCGTCCTAGTGGAATCTCTTTTGCCTGCGGCGGAGCGCGTTGCCACAGGCGAGACGCCGATAGCGATCACCTACGTGAAGTACGCCTATATCTTCGGCCAGAAGGGCGCGCCGCTTGATTACGTCAGGCTGGCCCCACACCCCAACGCAGGTAAAGCTCTGATCGACTTCTTTCTCGGACCGGAAAGCATGTCGACCATGGCCAAGATGGGTGAATTTGTGAACCGCAAGGGCATCTATCCGCCGCTGCCGGATGCCGACAAGATTCAGTTTGTCGAGATGTATGATCTAGACTCGAAGCAGTTTGCTGAAAAGAAAAAGGAGTACCAGCAGATCTTCCTGCGGTAGCCGGATCGTTTCGTGTCCGCCAACGAAAGAATCCTCGCAGTCGAACACCACGTGCCGGCCGCCGAAAGCCGAACTCGCATTGGTGCGTTCTTTAGCCAGCCAATCAGTTGGGTTTTTCTCGTGGTCGGCGGCATCATCGGTTTTCTGAGTCTGTATCCAACGTTCTTCCTGTTCTACGGTAGCCTGATGGACGCCCCGCTGGGCGTCCCCGGTCACTTTACTCTGCAGAATTATGTCAGGGCTTATACCGATCCGGAAGCCTACCCGCTGCTTCTCAATTCTTTTATTTTCGGTCTTGGCGCGTCCGGCCTTTCGGTCGTCTTTGCGTTGACGCTGGCGTGGATCACGATTCGGACCAATGCTCCATTTCGGCGACTCTTTGAGCTGACGGCGATTATTCCCAATATTCTTCCGCCCATTCTGGTTTCCATTTCGTGGGTGATGTTATTGAATCCGAGCAACGGGCTGATCAACGGCGGGCTCGTAAAACTCTTCGGTCTGGCGAAAGGACCTTTCAACATCTACTCCATTCCGGGGCTGATCTTCGTCGAGGCATTGATATTGACGCCGTTGGCTTTCTTGATCATTGCGGCGGCTATGAAAAGTATGGATCCTTCGCTGGAGGAATCCGCCAAGACCCTTGGCTCCAGTGAATTCAGCGTGATGACTCGGATCACCTTTCCCTTGATGCGACCGGCGATTTTAGCGGCGGCCACGTTGAACTTCGTGCGTGCGGTGGAAAGTTTCGATACGCCGGCGATTATTGCCTTGCCTGCCCGGATCGAGGTTTTCACAACGAAAATCTGGCGCGAAGCTCTGGGATCTTTTCCGACGAATCACAATCTGGCGGCAGCCTACGGTGTCGGCATACTTACTATTGCCTTGCTATTTGTCTATCTCTATCGCCGCTTCACCTCGCAAGTGGAGAGTTTCTCGACGGTCACCGGCAAGGGATTTCGGCCGCACCAGATCGATCTCGGCGCCGGAAGGTATTTGGCTTCAGCCGTGGCGTTCCTGCTGCTTCTGCTGCTCGTCATGTTGCCAATTTTGGTACTTCTTTTAGTCGCCATCCTTCCCTACTACCACGTGCCGACGTGGCAGACCTGGAGCCATTTGACCCTCGATCACTTTCGCTATATTTGGGCGACACCCAGGGTTCACAAAGCATTCGCGAACAGTCTCTTGCTGGCATTATTGGGGGCAACTATCTGCATGCTCCTGGCATCGGTGGCTTCTTACATCACGGTGCGGACCAAGCTGGCCGGCAGGAGCATTATCGAAGGACTCATTTTCATTCCGTGGGCTTTTCCGGGGACCGCTCTCGCTCTCGGACTGCTATGGGCCTACATTGATTTTCCGATCCCGGTTTACGCGACGATTTGGATCATTTTGATAGCCTACGTCACTCGTTTCCTGCCGTACGGAATGAGGGCCGTCAGCAGCACGATTATCCAAATTCACAAAGAGCTGGAAGAAGCCTCCGTGGCCTGTGGCGCCGGTTTTCTCGCGACCTTTCGGCGAGTCTTGATTCCCATGATGCGTCCAGGCGTCATGGCCGGTTGGATCATTCTCATGACGATTTTCATGCGGGAATTCAGCGCGACTCTTTTCCTTTACAGCCCTGGCTCGGAACCTCTGGGACCCTTGCTCTACTTCCTTTACCTCGATGGCATGCGTGGCCGGGTGGCGGCCATCGGCTTGGTCATTTCGGTTATTTCGGTCATCTTGATTGCCATCGCTCAACACTATTCGCGCTGGGAATCCGAGTAAGCGAAAAGGTATTCTCGCGCAAAGTCGCAAAGAACGCTAAGGAAGAAGTAAAATAAAGACTTCTTTGCGGTCTTGGCGTCTTAGCGCGATAGAAAGAACGGGAGAGTTTGCAATGGAAAAACTGTCTTTGACTGTCGCGTGCGGCGATTACGATCGCACCCACGCCCTGCAAACCGGCGCGGTTCAGGCGGAGGGAATTCGCCTGACTTACATTCCCCTGCAAGCGGAAGAAATTTTCTGGCGCATGGGACATCATCAGGAATTCGATGCTTCCGAGATGTCGCTGTCGAATCACATCACCATGAGCAGCCGCGGCCAGTCTCCCTTCGTCGCGATTCCGGTTTTTCCATCGCGCTTTTTTCGCCACTCTTGCATTTTCATCAACACGGAATCAGGCATTAAAAGCCCGGCCGATTTCAAAGGCAAACGAGTCGGCGCGCCTGAATATTCGATCACGGCAGCGGTTTGGATTCGCGGCTTTTTGAATGATGATTACGGTGTGCGCGCCGGCGATATGGAGTGGCTTGTTGGCGGGCAGGAAGATCCCGGCCGAAAAGAGCGGGTCAAACTCGATCTGCCGCCGGAAATCAAAGTGGACTCCATTCCCGACGACAAGACGCTCAACGGCATGCTCGAAAGCGGCGAGATCGACGCTCTGATTTCCGCGCGCAGCCCGTCGTGTTTTATAAAGGGCTCACCCAAAGTCCGGCGGCTTTTTCCGAATTACAAAGACGTGGAGATTGAATACTACAAACGAACCAAGATCTTTCCCATTATGCATGTCCTGGTAATTCATAAACAGGTCTACGACAAGAATCCCTGGGTCGCTCGAAGTCTCTACAAGGCGTTTTGCGACGCCAAAGATTATGCGATTAAGAATATGTATATCTCCAACACACTGGCTTCCACGCTACCCTGGCTCCCATGGGAAAGAGAGCAGCTACGCGAAATCTTTGGTTCCGACTGGTGGCCTTACGGCATCGAAGAGAATCGCCATGTACTGGAGCACTTGATCCGTTACATGGGCGAGCAAGGCCTCTTGGCGCGACCCCTCACAGTCGAAGAGGTTTTCGTCCCCAACGTGGTGGGAGAGTTTAAGATATAGCCGAGGATAGAAGATCGAAAATAGAGGATCGCGTCGCCGTTTCGTCCATCATCGATTCTCCATCCTCGGTTTTCACATGCCCCTATCGAGAAAAACCGTCGCTTTCATCCGCGCCGCCCGCCTCGCTCACCTCGCCACGGCCGACGCCAAAGGTCAGCCTCATGTGATTCCTATCTGCTTCGTCTTCGACGGCAAAGAGTTTTTCTCGCCCATTGACGAGAAGCCGAAACGAACCGCGCCCATGAAGCTGAAACGCCTTCGAAACATCGCAGAAAATCCGAACGTATCCCTGGTCATTGATCGTTACAACGAAGATTGGCGTCGGCTCGCTTACGTCTTAATCACAGGCAAAGCGAAAGTCCTATTTCGCGGCAAGAAACATGAAAGAGCGGTCAGACTGTTGCGATCCAAATATTCCCAGTATCGTCGTATGGCGATCGATGAGCGGCCGATGATCGTTATCACACCGACACGTTTCAGATGTTGGGGTTTTCTCTGAACCTCTCTACTCAGTAATTCTAAGCGATTTTAGAAGCCGTAAAAGATATTTTTCGTGCAATCCAAGCGCTCTTGCCGCGGCGGCGCGATTTCCCTGAGCCTGGGCCAGCGCGCTCATGACCAACTGTCTCCGATAAGCATCCATGGCGTCGCGATACGAAATGCGTTCGGATCGGGACTCCGATCGCGCCGCAACGATCCTGGGTGAAAGATCGTGGGGATCAATCCTTGGACCTTGACCCAAGACGACGGCTCGTTCGATGACGTTAGCCAGCTCACGCACATTGCCCGGCCAGCCGTAGGCGCAGAGCCTTTCCAGGGCGTCTGGAGAAATCTCAGAGAACGATTTCTTTGTTTCGTTTGAATAGCGTCGGAGGAAGTGTAGAGCTAAAACGGAAATGTCGTCCTTTCTCTCTCTCAGCGGAGGAAGCGTAATCGGCACAACGTTGAGACGATGATAGAGGTCTTCACGGAAATGACCGTCTTTAACGGCGACATCCAGGTCGCGATTTGTCGCGGCAATGATCCTCACATCAACGTGGATCGGCCTGACGCCGCCGACGCGATCGAATTCGCGCTCCTGGAGAAATCTCAAGAGCTTGGTTTGAAGTTCCTGGGAGACGTCGCCCACTTCGTCAAGAAAAACCGTTCCGCCATTGGCCAACTCCATTTTGCCCTTTTTGAGCTGATCGGCGCCCGTGAATGCTCCCTTCTCATGGCCGAACAGCTCGCTCTCGAGAAGTTCTCTGGATAACCCAACGCAGTTGATGGCGACGAAAGGCTGGCTGTTCCTTTCGCTCCAGCTATGGATGGCTCGGGCAAAA
Source organism: Deltaproteobacteria bacterium (assembly GCA_005879605.1). GTDB lineage: Bacteria > Desulfobacterota > Binatia > UBA9968 > UBA9968 > DP-1. Next base: position 7,451 of record VBKE01000257.1, on the reverse strand, counting down.
ATCTCTTTTCCGGTGCCACTCTCTCCAAGGAGCAGAACCGTGGCCTTGCTTGTCGCGGCCTTCCTCGCGGTTGCCACGGCTTCTTTCATTTTCTCGCTCTTGCCGGCAACCAGACGATAGCGCTTGTCCGCGTCTTCGGAGAAAAGCTGTAGCTCTTTTTTTAGTCCTTCCCTCTCCAGTAATTTGCGAACAACAACATCGAAGTGATTCGGATCGACAGGCTTGGTGATGAAGTCATAGGCTCCCTCCTTCATCGCCTCGACCGCGGTCTCGATAGAACCATGGGCGGTAATGACTATGATCGGAACATTGATTCCTTCCTTGCGTAGGGTGCGGAGCACTTCGATCCCGCCCATTTGGGGCATCTGCAGGTCCAGCAACACTAGATCCGGCACGTCCTTCCGTACAGCGATAAGAGCCTGTTCGCCGTTGCCGGCTGTGGCCACGTCGCATTCCAGCGGGCGAAGCCTCACCTCCAAAAGCCGACGCGAAGCAGGATCGTCGTCTACTATAAGCACTCTTGCACCGGTCGTACTCACTGCAGTCCTTCAGCGATTCGTTTCCCTTTTACGCTTTTGCTTTATTGACGAGCTGGTGATCGTGTTGCCTGTATCTGAAGTTCCCAGACTAAATCCGGGTCGTTCATCCTTCTCAAAAAAAGGTTGTCATCCTGAACAAAGTGAAGGATCTCGAAATTAGAGTCTTCGGCTTCGCCTCAGAATGACATTCAAGAAATCGCTCAGCATAGGGGTAAATAATTCAACGGATTTCTGATACATCACGCTCGTTGCTCCTGCTCGTCACGAACACGTAGGCTTTTCGCTATTGTTTATTGCCCAGCCGTGCGGCGACTTCTTGGATAAACGTGTTTTTGTCGATGGGCTTGGTCACGTAACCCGCACACCCGGCAGCCAGTGCTTTCTCCCGATCACCTTTCATAGCGTAGGAGGTCACGGCCACTATCGGAATATCAGCGGTGGCTGTTTGCTCCTTTAACTTCCTGGTAGCTTCAAGTCCATCAATTCCAGGAAGCTGAATGTCCATCACAATCAGATCGGGGCGCTCCTTCTCAAGAATCTCGAAAGCCTCCTGCGCGGTAGTTGCCTCACGCACCTGATAGCCCTGGGAGCGAAGCAGAAACACTGCGAGGCGCCGGTTTACCGGATTATCTTCAACGAGTAATATTTTCTTTGCATCCATATAATTTTCGCTTTCAGGTTCATGGCATCAATTCGAGCGCCGAGTTTTTACGCGTTCCCAACTCTTGGCGTCCGTTCGAGATCGCTCAGGCCATGCTTACGTGAAATTCGTTCTGTTCATGCCCTCGCCCTTTGGGAGAGGGACAGGGTGAGGGTTGATTGGCAGCCTAAAGAAAAACCGGCTTCCCTTGCCGAGTTCGCTTTCCAGCCAAATCTTGCCGCCGTGCATCTCCACGAACTTCTTCGCTAGCGCAAGCCCCAGGCCGGTGCCTTGAGGTTTTCCGGCGTCAGTACCCGCCTGCTGAAATTCGAGGAAGATCCTTTCTTGATCTTCCGCTGGAATTCCTGGTCCCGTATCACCCATCTCGACGCACACGGCCCCGTCTTTAGAGTTCGCCTGCACCCAGATCTGTTTTTTTTCGGGTGTGAATTTGACCGCGTTTCCTACCAGGTTCAAAAGTCAATCCGAAGGTCGATCGATTTCTTGGCCGCAAGCGACCGCATCGTATTCTGCACCGAATCGAAAATGTCGCTCAGCAGCGCAGGCTCGATTTGCAGCTCCATCTTTCCCGCTTCGATCTTCGCCAGGTCGAGGATTTCATTTATCAAGCCGAGTAGGTGCCTGCCACTGCTCAAGACATCCGTCAGAAACTGCGATTGTTCTTCCTCAGTAACCTTCAGTGAGGGATCCAGTAGTACCTCGGAAAAACCGATGATCGCGTTGAGCGGCGTGCGCAGCTCGTGCGACATGTTGGCGAGAAACTCCGACTTGTGGCGATTGGCCGCCTCGATCTGCCTGCCCTTGTCCTCGATCTCGCTGAATAGTCGCGCATTTTCGATCGCTACTTTGGACGGGCTGGCCAGCGCAGTAAGAAGATTGGTCACTCGTTCGTCAAACTGACCCGGCGATCGGCGAAGCAGGACGATTCCCCGCGTCATGCTGTCACCTCTCATAGGAATCGTGAGCACCGATCGGAATCCCTCCTTTAGTGCAAACTCACGGAATGGATGATTGTAAGCCTCCGCCACATCTGAGATTTGGAGCGGCTGACCCGATGATCGTTCAGCGAACGGCAGACAAAAACTCGTTGCTGAGATTGTTGCTTGCCACGACGTCGAGGACTCGCCGCGTCTCATTGAACTCAAAGATTCCGCAGCCATCGGACTTGGAGAGATTCACCGCATGGCCGGCAACCGCATTCAACACCTCGTGCAGATTCAGCGAAGCACTGACCGCTCGGCTTACTTCGCTTAGGGCGGCCACCTCTTCCAAAGAAAGCTGAAGCTCGCGGGTGCGCTGCTGCAACTCTTGCAACAAGCGCACGTTTTCGATCGCGATCACCGCCTGATCGGCAAAAGTCGTTACGAGATCGATCTGTCTGGGCGTAAAGGGTCTCGCATCAGTTCTGAAGATGACAATGACACCGATCGGAATACCCTCTCTAAGCAAAGGGACGCCGAGCATCGCCCTGAAATCTACGAGCTGCGGGACGTAATGATATTCCGGCTCAGCTCTAAGATCGGGAACGTGAACCACTCGGCGCTCCAGCACGGCTCGTCCTGAGATCGCCTCTCGTCCGACACGCGGTGGGTTTCGCTTAATGAAGTCATGCAACTCAGGCGTATGGCCGTACGCAGCCGCGAGCGGCAACATCTCGCCGTCCACTCTGTGAATGGACCCATGCTCGGCATCGCAAAGTCTGGTTGCGTTCTCAATCAGCGTATCCAACACCGGCTGCAGGTCAAAAGTCGAGCGGCTTATGACTTTCAATACTTCGCTGGTCGCCGCCTGCTGGTCCAACGCTTCGGTGAGATCGCGGTTGCGTTCCTGCAATTCTTTGAACAGTCGCACGTTCTCGATGGCGATAACGGCCTGATCGGCAAAGGTTTTGAGCAATGCAATGTGTTTTTCTGAAAAAGGACGGACCTCTTGTCGCCGTATGTTAATTACTCCAATTGGAGTTCCCTCTCTGAGCATCGGCATAGTAAGAAAAGTGCGTGCGCCACTACGCTCTCGATAGAACTTACTGTTGGGAAACTCGGTTACTACTTCCGCCGCCGCGAGATCAGGGACATGAATCGCTCGCCTCTCGATTATAGCTCGGCCCACAACATTGCCTCGGCTCACGGATGGATCTTCCATTCCGCCTGGCGGAATTCGCCCATAATGGGCTACAAGCCGAATCACGTTACCATCAAGCCGACGGATAACGGCATCGTTTGCCTCACACAGCCGTGCGGCACTCTCAGCGATGGCGTCAAGCATTGGTTGGAGGTCAGTTGGCGAGCTGGCGATTACGCGGAGGATCTCGCTGGTCGCGGTCTGCTGCTCTAATGCTTCGGTGAGGTCGCGGTTGCGCGTTTCGAGTTCGTTGAAGAGCCGGACATTCTCGATGGCGATCACCGCTTGGTCAGCGAACGTAGTTACCAGAGCAATTTGCTTATCGGTAAAACGATCGACTTTGTTCCGCCAAAGGACAAACACTCCGATCACAATGCCGTCTCGCAACAACGGCACCCCCAGCAAGCTCCGGTAACCTTCTATACGTTGCTGTTCTTGTAACCGATAGTCCGAATCAGCGAGAACATCCTCGATTTGAACCGTGTGACGCTCCAATGCCACCCGGCCAGTTATGGACCCGCGATCAGGCGCGAGCGGGTGTTGACGCACGAACTCCTCTAACTCTCCAACGGCGGGGTAGGAAACTGCCAAGTGGTATTGACCGTCCTCTAACAACCGCATGATGTAGCCTCGCTCGGCACTGCACAGCCGAGCTGCGCTCTCCACCAGGGTATCAAGCACCGGCTGCAGGTCGAACGCGGACCGACTGATCACCTTGAGCACTTCACTCGTCGCCGTCTGCTGCTCCAGGGCCTCGGCGAGGTCACGGTTCTTGGCCTGCAATTCTTTGAACAATCGAACATTTTCAATTGCGATCACCGCCTGGTCAGCGAAGGTCTTGAGTAACGCGATTTGCTTGTCGGTAAACGGGCGAACTTCTTTTCGGATGAAACCGAGCGCTCCGACGGCTATTCCGTCACGCATTAACGGAACCCCGAGCATGGTGCGATAGCCCCGCCTGAGTCCGCGGCTCTTCGGAAAATCGGAAGCGACTTCCACAAAGTCTGGAATATGGACGACTTGACGGTCCGTAATGACCCGACCGTAATGTGACTCCCGGTCTACAACCAACTCAAAACCAACGTTCGTTTGAGAAACCGCTCCGTAGGTTGCGGCGATGCGATAAACCTCGCCGTTGACCAGGGCAACGCCTGCGTCGCTAGCCCCACAAACGCGCGCAGCATTCTTCACGATCGCTTCTAATACCGGCTGTATGTCCGTTGGCGAGCTCGCGATCACGCCTAAGATTTCACTCGTTGCCGTCTGTTGTTCCAACGACTCTTTTAACTCGTTGAACAGCCGGACGTTTTCGATTGCTATCACCGCCTGGTGCGCGAAGGTCTGGAGGAGCGCGACTTCCTTGTCGGTGAATGGACGAACCTCGAGCCGACCGACGGCCACAGCGCCGACCACCCGGCCGTCGCGCAACATCGGCACCGCGAGGGCGCTGCGGAGGTCGAGGGCCTGGCGGAGTGATTGGCTGTACTCCGCGTCTGCTTGCGCGTCCGGTACATGGACAACCCCGCCCTCAAGGACGACGCGCCCGTGCACGCCTGACCGCCCTGGGCGCATCGGAAACATTTGCCGGAGGATCTCCCCACCCTCAGTGGTGACATGGGTGTGCGCCGCCAGATGCACGAGCTCACCGTCGTAGCGTGAGACCACGCCCATGGCGCCATCGCACAGGCGCATCGCGCTTTGTGCGATAGTGTCAAACACGGGCTGAGCGTCCGTCGGCGAGCTGGCGATGACTCCCAAAATCTCACTCGTCGCAGTCTGCTGCTCCAACGACTCCTTCAGTTCCTTAAACAATCGGACGTTCTCGATCGCGATCACCGCCTGATCGGCAAAAGTTTTAAGGAGAGCAATCTGCTTATCTGAGAAAGGCCGGACGTCCTGGCGGCGAATCAAGATAGCGCCAATCGAAACCCCCTCACGCAGTAAAGGCGCGACGAGTATGGTGCGGCTACCGGTAACTTGCTGGCGGCTTTTGGATTCTGGGTAGCTTTCGAACTCAGTGGTAATGTCATGCACATGAATCACTTTGCGATCGACGATCGCTCGACCGGTAGGCGTGCCCCTGGTAAGAGGCCGCCACATCTCCGCGAGTGGCATCGATCCATGTACGGCTACTCGCTGAAGCATGCCATCATCCACCCGATAGATTTGTGATTGGGTTGCCTCGCACAACCGCGCCGCACTCTCGGCGACAGTGTCGAGTACTGGTTGCAGGTCGGTGGGTGAGCTGGCGATCACACGCAGAATCTCGCCCGTCGCAGTCTGTTGCTCCAACGCCTCGCGCAGTTCCGAGTTAGATGCTTCGACCTCCGCAGTTCTCTGCTTGAGTTCCTGGAACAACCGGACGTTCTCAATGGCGATGACGGCCTGATCGGCGAAGGTTTTGAGAAGGCCGATTTGCTTTTCAGTGAACGGACGGACTTCCGTGCGCCGGATCACAATGGCCCCGATCGGGACGTCCTTACACAGTAGCGGTGTGGCGAGGAAGGTGCGAACGCCCCTTGGTATTCCTAGACTCCTGGTATACGGAAATTCGTCTTCGGCTACCGCGATGTCGTGGACATGAATTGTTTGCCGATCGATCACGGCGCGGCCGCTTACTAACTGGCGGCTAATGGGCCGTGTCTGGCTGGTCGGCAGTGGGCCGTGTGAGGCCACTAGGCGAAGGATGTCAGCTTCTACACGAAGGATCTGAGCATCGCTTGCGTCACACAGACGCGCTGCATTTTCCGCCACCGTGTCGAGCACTGGCTGAAGGTCGGTCGGTGAACTAGCAATTGCCTGTAAGATCTCGCTGGTCGCAGTCTGCTGCTCGAAGGCCCCGGCGAGCTCTCGCTCGCGGGATTCAAGCTGCTCGGTGACACGCTGTAGTTCTTTTTTGAGTTGGCTCAGTTCGGTAGCGCGCGGACTCTTTTTGTTTTTTGTAACTCCAACTCGGGCCATCTGAGATCTCCTGAGTCTTACATTTCGGGTTCTTCCGAGTTTTTTATTGTGAACGAGTATTCACCACAGAGGCACACAGAGGTCGCATGGTTCGACAAGCTCACCACGAGCGGAATTCTTAATAGCCGCGCATCCTGAGCCTAGTCGAAGGACGCGTTCTCAGCGCCTCAGCGGTTAGTCCCGGTCGAGAGCCTAGTCGACTCCGAACTTCGCTGTCAACCGTACTAAAAACCGTGATCGTCATTCAATTTTCTCCGCGCCCTCAGCGCCTCCGCGGTGAGATATCCGAAATTCTTTTTACCACAGAGACGCAGAGTTCGCATGGTTCGACAAGCTCACCACGAGCGGAATTCTTAATAGCCGCGCATCCTGAGCCTAGTCGAAGGACGCGCCCTCAGCGCCTCAGCGGTGAGCCCCGGATTCTCTTCGAGACCCGTCATTCGACCCTCGTCACTCCATCAAACAAGAGTGCGCGGATTGATCAAGAGCACGGGAGAGAAGCTCGGGCGCTTGAACAGTTTGAAAACCGAATTTGTGCCGTCGAAGAGCCGGGCGATCCAGTCTCCAATTCCCACGCGCGTCATGATCAAATGGACATCACCATTGAGCGTGTGACTACGTATCGCCTTCTTTAAGCTACCAGCGTAAACATCTATATCCGCTTCGACACCTTTCGTGCGCAGCACTTCGCAAGCGGGAGCTACTTTCCTCTTCGCTCTTTCAAGGTTCCCTTCCCAGGAGTAATGGTTAATCAGCTCCCTCGCCTCCAAAGCGGCCATAATACCGAACGCCTCTGTTTGCCACCGGATGCCATCCACTGGATAGCGCATAAGGAAGACAACTTTCATCCCAGGTCGGGCCACTTTTTCGATGTAAGGAATCATCTCCTCGGTCCGATTATATTGTCCCAGCGGTACCAATATTTTTTTAGTCATGGCCTTTTCCTCCTTTGTCGGTGTCACCCAAGTGTAGAGCAACGAGCGCGCCAATGCAGACCAAGTATGTATAGCTCAATGAACCACCTGATTTGGCGAGGAAATTTTTTTTTCAGAGTTTCGGCCGAAGAGCGAGGGAGCCCAGAAGGGTAACCTTTATCTTACCTCGCGTTACCTGACGGTAATCAAAAAGTTACTCCTTCGTTGGGTAGCGTGTATAGGGGATGAAAAGAA
>VBKE01000082.1 GCA_005879605.1 Deltaproteobacteria bacterium | reverse complement strand
CTTCGGCTTGGTCGGATCTTTGACATCGACCACCCAGAGCGGTTGATACGGCTCGTTGCAGTCGGGATTGAGCGCTTCCGGATTCGTGATCACAAAACCGCGATTGAGGCGCGCGATGTCGATGGTGTGAAACGGAATCGCTCCCGGTTTCATTTTCGGATAGAAGCGGCCGATGAGCTTCGGATTTTTAATGTCCGAGAGATCGTGGATCATCATTCCAAAAGCGCTGTAGGCGCTGTAGCCGTATCTGCCGCCGTCCTCGACCTTTTGCGGCACGTACATGGGACCATGCAAGGTAGTGAAAGACTTTTTGTCACCGTACTCACGCCATTTTTTATACTCTTCCTCTTCGCCGTCGCGCTGGCCGGGTAACCACCAGTTGGCGATAAACTTCGGCTGCGTCGGATCTGACACGTCGATGACCTGGATGCCGTTCGCGTAATAACGCACCGAGCTTTCCATATGGGTGAAGCTGTTGTCGGGCGCGGTATCGAGATACGCGTACTGACCGCCGTCGTAGTAATTGCGATGGGTGCCCGAGCCGGTCTGGATCTCGCGCTTGGGATCGCACTGATCGCAGCTCCATTCCGAAAGAGGCGCGATCTTCGCGGGATCGCTGGTGTCGTAGAAGCGCACGCCGCGGAGCCCTTTCTGGTTAATGTTCTGCTTGATCAACTCCGGGTTATCGTATTTGCCGTTGGGCCATTGGGGCGTCGAGAAAGTGCCCGCGACCCCGGCGCCGGTCATCAGGATCCATTTGCCGAGCTTGGCGTTGTAGGCGACCTGCAGCTGATTGCCGACGTAGCCTCCTTTGTTGAGCATCTTTGGCTTCAGCGGTTCGGTGACCTCGATCACGTCCCCTTGTTGAAATAGGAAGCGGCGCGTGCCGATCGCCATCATCTGCATCTTGCCGCCGCGCTGTTCGCCCGGTCCGAAGTGCGTCAGCACGTCGGTATTTTTGCGATACATGTTGCGATCCAGGTAGGTGATGCTGGTTGGGCGCGGATGAGGATGGCGATTCGCCAGAGCCGTGCCGATCCATTCCGGACCCGCGACCACCAGGCCGCCCGCGGCAACGCCGAGCTTGAGGAAGTTACGCCTTGAGATTCCATTCGATTTGCCTTCAGACATTTGCCGCCTCCTTTATTTGCAATTGTGGAATTCTTCGCTCGCATGCCAGCCCAAGTTAGCTTGCGCGTAAAATAAGGCAGCTTGAAGATAGCCGTCAAGTGAAATCGACAAGGATGAGGAGGAATCATGCCGCGCATCTATCAAACAAGGCGCGCACGGTTACGGAAATTCCCGCCTCTCTGAAGACGTCCTTCATGTAACGAAAGTACCAGGACAAGTTTTTTCCTGCTCTAACTGTGTTTAGTTTGGCGCGGGTCGATAAAACGACGATCACGACGGTATGACCGATATGACATCTCTGTCCCCGATGTCAAATGAGACCCGGCCGAATTTCTGGCGATCAATAATAAGAAAAGGCGCGGACGAGCAAGATGGTCGCGGCGATAGCGATGATCAGGTGAAGCGCGATGAAAACCGAAGTGACCCAGGACCGGTTCCGTCGTTCGATGGCGGTTTCCATCTCTCCGTGGGAAACCACCAGCGCGGTGACGAGTTTGACAACTCCGACGATGAGCGGAGGGAAAACCGCCAGCAAGAGTCCGGGCGTAAGCTGTTCAGGGCTGGCGAGCAGTTGCGGGATAAATCGCAACGGATCCGGTGCGGGCCGGCTCAAAAGAAACACACGCGCGAGCCAGAGGAAAACAAAAAGACACGAAAGCAGCTGCGACATGCCAACCCCGGAATAAGGCTCCGGCATGCCGCCCGGTCCTCCCAACGCCCATCTCTGGCTCTTTGCCGCCTCGCCGACGAGAAAGAGACTGATGGCCCACAACAGAACGGCGATGAGCATCAAAACGAAATTCCACATGTTCGATTGCTTGAAGAAACGAGCAGCTTGGGTTTAGGTGCGTTGTGACATTTTCATTTGACGCGAGGACAATTAGCGCTTTACTCAGCACCCACCCAACCGACTCTGGAGACATCGATGACTTGCTCATCCGGCCCCAGGCACTTGACCTCATAATAAGACTGCGGCCGTGAAGGATCGGTCGGATTCACTTCTGTTCTGTCGGTCAGCGGTTTTTCACCAAGACCGTCGATCCGGGCAATGGTCGCCTCGACATCATCGACTTGGAAACCAACGTGGTCGATGCCGAGCCGAAGCGGCTCTCCGTCCTTTCCGCACTGGAATTTTAAAATGGCGATATTCAGATGACCGTCGGTGAGGTAGATCCCGTTCTGCCCGAGGCCGACTTGCTTCAAGCCGAAAGCCTCTTTGTAGAAAGCCGCCGTCTTTTCGATGTCCCGAGTTCGAATGGCGATGTGCTTGATCCTGGTCATAATTTTATTCCTCCACAAAAATAGCAGGTGACTCGTCCCTCTTTTTTGGCGAGCTCCACAGTCTTGTCATCGGCGCCTGCTAAGGAGCGTTGACCAAGCCCAGGAGAAAAATTAGTAGCTCAAGAGATTTTCGCTCGCCGCTCACTTTCGTCCCCAGATCTCGGCGATCTCGCTTGCGGCGGCGATATCGAAGTGTGTCTGCTCCATTAATTTCAAAGCCATCTCGTGCAACTCGCGGTTTCGGGAGCCGACACAGTCCTTTAAAATCACCATGTCATATCCCAGGTTGCGGGCGCTGCGTGCCGTGCCTTCGACGCCGCCTTCGGTGGCGACGCCGCCGATAACGATCGTTTTGACGCCCTTGCTTCGCAGCACCAGATCAAAGTCGGTCCCCACGAAACCGTCCGGCCGCCGTTTGCGGAAGACGACGTCTTGCGGCTGAGGCTTCAACTCTTCGACGATTTCCCTGTCGTGAGGGTCGTCTTTTTCATTCAGGAGTTGACTGGGATCGGCTGCCTTCGCTCGCTTCATCCTGATGCGCACCCAAACTCCGGCTTCTTCTTTCAGCAGATCGAAGCCCGTCTGGACCGAATAAAATACCGGCACGCCGATTCGGCGCGCCAGGGCAGACAATTCCTGCAATTTTGGGAGCAACTCTTTGTAGTTGAAGGCATTGGGCGCGATGGCGTACTCCATATCCCAAAGGAGCAGCGCCGTTCGCTCCGGAGCGACAAGCTCCGCCAAACTGCTGGGTATTTTCTTTCCTCCGATCTCGAACATGGTTCACCTCCATCGTAATTTGATCAAATCAATGATCATGTGGAAGTTAGCCGAAAGCGAAGCTCGTCGTCAATAGTGGAATCACTCACTCATATCTGAACCGACGGCATGAGGAGTTTCTATCGAGCTACTGCCCGGGCTAATCCTCATTGTCTCTTCAAACTGGGCTGATTGACCTTGGGGAGAGTTCGTTGAGAAGTCAGAAGTACGTGTCGATCAGAACTTGCATTTAAAGTAGGTTGGCT
>VBKE01000081.1 GCA_005879605.1 Deltaproteobacteria bacterium | reverse complement strand
CGAACGGCCGCATCGAAGGATATTCCACGTTGTTCAATCCGGGACCGAGCTCCGAAGCGTTCCAATTCCACCGCCACACTCACTCCAACAACCTTCCCTCCCGCCTGCTCAACCAAATCTATGCAGGCTAAGACAGTTCCGCCAACGGCTAGCACATCATCAATGATTAGTAACCGACTCTCCGGAACAATTGCTCCTACCTGAATGTGCATCTGGCGGTTGCGATCGTAACCCATGTCGTAGGTAATTTGCAGGGTCGGACGGGGAAGCTTGCCAGCACGACGAGCCATGACAATCCGGCTACCCAATTGGTAGGCCACCGGTGCTCCAAAGACGAAACCCATAGCCTCCACGCAGACCACCCCTTCCGGCGGGTTGGCGCGGTGAGGTGAACACATCCGATCGATCAACGCCCGGAAGGCGACTGGGTTCTGCTCTAGGATGGGCGTAATGTCGGTAAAGTTGATACCGGCGCGAGGAAAGTTGGCGACTTTCACAACAAGGTTACGAATGCTTTCTTCAACGTTATGGTCGATGTCCATGGTCGTAGACTGCTACGGGAGCAAAGGCATAACGCGTAGGCTGAGCAGCCAAGGCCCGCGAGCCTTGCGAGCGGGTCCGAAGATCTGTCTCAAGCCGGATGTTAGGTCCGGCTCGCATTCCGCATCACTTCTAGGGCCAGACGCCAGTTCTCGAAAAGATCGTGCAAGACTCGCATGCCATCTTCCAGCACCTCAACGTTGATAACGCCAAGGCCTATAAGGTGCTGGTTGCCCTTGATGTCTTCAGGGTAGCGGAACACCTGCCCAGTTGGATCGATATTGCAGAAGTCATCGATGATATCCTTCGCGATGGAGAGTTCCAGCGGGTCAAATACCCCGTCCTTGCTGGCAAGCGCCTGACGCTCAAAGGCCGACCAATTGTCTTGAAGCGTGTGTGTTTTCGTGTAGGCCCCTGACTTTGCGACGTCGTCGAACAGGTGGACCATGTGCTTTAGGTAGAGCTCGATTCCATGACGAAACGAAAAAGCAGCCGGATAGATGAGTATATCAATCGTCCACTCACCACGCTTGATGGCGTTGATGATGTGAAAGCCGCCTTCGAAAAAGCCCTCGCCGTATGCTCCAAAGTCGTACGGACCACCATTTGTCCCAACACAGGCATTTAGTGTCGGGCGCGGTCCCGCCCTGAACAGCGAGTTCGGCTCGTATTTGTAACTCATATCGGATAGCCCTAAAGTATAGCGTTTTATCCCTAAAGCCTGGAAGCATCAAGTTCTGAAATAATCTGGGTCGGAGCGACGGGGGGATAAAACGGGTTGGACTAAACGGCGGAGCCGCCCGTCAGTGAGGCTATGCAGATTGTAAAGCAGCAGAGCGGCGCAGAGCGTGGCGCTTGGTTAGCGATAGCTGGGCAATGGGTAAAAGTTGAGACCGATGCTGCCAGGTTTTCCGGCTCATTAAACGCAACAGTAATCGTTACGATTGAAATGATCGACTTACGGCACTTTTCCCTTCACCTGGCGCGAGACAGGCTGTTGAAGAACCCGCTCTGCTCGAGCTCGCGCACCGCCTGTATGTCTATCTGATCGTCGATGGCTAGCTGCCGGAGTGCTGGCTCGGTTCTTTCCAAGAATCCCTTGATAACAGCGATGCCCGCTCGGCTCGGGTATGGGACATTGGGCATATAGCGCGGATAGTTCTTCTGTGTTTCTTCGATAACCAGCGGGTCATCGATCTTGAGCCGTTCTCTCATGACCTTTTTCACATAACCAGGATCGTTTCTGAATGTCGCAGTCGCCTCCGCGATCGCTTTGATGAACCTGCGGACCGCGTCGGTATTCTGCCTGAGGAACGCGCGTCGCGTAACAACTCCAGCCACCTGGTAATCGGGAACCAAATCCGCGACGTCCGCCAGCTCGCGATAACCTTCTTGCTTCGCCCGCGCCAGGGTGGGCAGAGAAAGTGGTCCGCCAAAGATCTTTTTCGATTGCATTCCGGCCAAGATCGGCGGGACCCCTCCCATCTGTAGAATGGGCACATCGGTTTCCGGCTTGAGGCCCCACTTGTCCAGAGTGAGACGGAGGAGCAGATCCGTCGATGAGCCGTAACGGGTAATGCCCATCGGCTTACCTCTTAGCTCCCGGAAGTCTTTGATTTCTGGACGCACTATGATCGAGAAAGGTGGCTTCGTCACCAGGCCCAAGATCATGACAGTGTCGGCGCCGTGCGCGTTGACTCGGAAGACGGGCTCGATGCCTTGGATACCGATCTGCGTCGTGCCGCTGAGGAGAGACTGCATCGCCTGAGAGCCGGCGACGTAGATCAACTCGACGTCGAGATCGTATTTGGCAAAGAGCCCTTTGTCGACCGCGATCCACGGCACAATCGCGGATCCGGAAATCGAGCTGTACGCCACGCGGAGCGGTGTTGGGGCTTTGCTCGCAGCTTGCAGTGAGGACGAGATTAGAATCGAGATGGCTCCCATAATGAACGCAATGAAGGACATTTTTATACCGTTGTAGGGTCAACCCCCTGTGGTTGCCCGCCCTATCGTCCAGTTTGAGGGCAGACACAGGGGTCTGCCCCTACATTTTGTAATTGACGACGAGAGGAAACCAGCCTTCTCACTTATGGAATTCCTTTGTCCCAGCATACGCTCGTGGATTGACCAAGCTATGCTCTTCTTGCATCAGCCATGCAATCTCAGCAGCAGCCGGCACGCTTGCCGCTTCCATCGAAGCATGCGCGGCCATTTTGCAGTATTTCAATGTCGTCTTGTCGAATCGTCCGATCTCTTCGCCCCATTGCCACGCCGCGTCCTGCAGCTGGTCGTGCGGCACGACACGGTTGATCAAGCCGGCTGCCAGCGATTTTTTCGCGTCCCAGTTCTTTCCGGTGAGAATTAATTCGAAGGCGTACTTTGTTGGAATCAACGTGCGAAAGATCGTTGCCACGATCGGGTACGGCAAGAATCCCCTCATGATCTCAGGCAAGCCGAACTGAGCTTTGTCCGAAGCGATGGCGAGATCGTGAGGCAACAAAAGCGTGATGCCGGCGCCGAGGCAATAGCCGTTGACGACGGCGATGGTCACTTTGGGGAAAGTTCTAATAACTTCGGCAACGTGATAGGCGCGCGGCTCGGCTCGGCGATCTGTGCCGCGGTTTTTGCCGCCCTCCGTGGGGAACTCCGACAGATCGCGACCCGCGCAGTAAGAGATGTCACCTGCGCCCGTGGTTAAAACCACGGCGATGGAGTCGTCGCTTCTTAGTTCTTCGAAGACCGCCAGCATTTCCCGGATGGTATCGCGGCTCAAGGCATTTCTCTTGTCCGGTCTGTTAATGGTAATCCTCGCGACCGCCCCGCGTTTCTCTACAAGGATGTACTTCCTCTCCGTAGGCATGAATCAATCCTTTCTGTTGATCTCCGCAACATTGCGGATGTTTATAGGCGAATAACACTGCGATTTTATCCGGTCAACCTCACGCCAAACTTGAAACGGATGGGCCAATCAGATATGCCCCATGGAACATGGAATCTAAAATCCACCAAATCAGCAAATCCGTTTATGCCGTCATCGGCCCTGAGGGAGCCACCAACTTCGGCATCGTCAAGGCCACAGATGGCAGTGCCGTTCTCGTAGACGCGGACATACGCCGGATCGATGAAGTCGAAGAGGCGCTAAGATTCACCGGTTGCGCCAAGGTGGGATATCTTGTCAATA
>VBKE01000129.1 GCA_005879605.1 Deltaproteobacteria bacterium | reverse complement strand
GCCGAAGAGAGGAAACTTAAGTGGCATGGCCCGGTCGAGTATCCCTCGCCGTGTCCGATCAAGGAATCGCTTTTCCTACTCGATCCGGACGGCAACACAGTGGAGCTTTCAATCCGCCGCGACCTGTCGAGGGAGCCGCCGCAGGGAAAAATCGTCCCGCTTCGCCGGATCAGCCACGTACGCGTCGAGGTCACCGATCTAGAGCAAGGCAGAATGTGGTACCGCGACACCTTCGGCCTGACGGAAGAGAAACAGGTTCCCGGCGACGAGCAGTTTACGCTCACCGTGCCAAACTCCGGGCAGCTCGTCGTTCTGCACAAAGTCGATCAGGTGGCGGAGCGCAGTACGCGCGCGATCAAGGGGCCGCACATTGACTTTCGCATTGCACCGGAGCTCTACCCGCCGATCCTCGAAAAATTCAATCGGCGCGAGTTTTACTGGGGACCGGATCCCACGAAAATTCCCTGGCATGAACAAGGCGGCCATACGGTCTACGGTTACGATCCTTTCGGTAACCGGATTCAGATCGGGCATCGGTTTGAACCGCGAGGTTCTCATTGATGAAATCGCGACTGAGCGAGGAAGCAACAGTCTCGAGGGCGAGTGTCATTCTGAGGCCGCCAGGCCCGAAGAATCTAGATCCTTCGCATTCGCTCAGGATGACACCACTAAGTACAAAGTACTGTCATCGAAGAAAACCGGCGCGATCAAACTTCTAGGAGCTAGGTAACTTATCATGCAGATTCCACAATTGTCACTTGAAGAACGAGATCGACGTTATAAAAAAGTTCGAACCGAGATGGCGCGGCGCGGCATCGACTGTTTGTTGCTTCCGGCGAATACCGGCCGCTGGGAACAGCTGCAAGCGGATTCGCGTTATCTGTCTTCCATCGGCGGATTCGCGACCGAAGTGTTCACCGTTTTTCCGCTGGAAGGCGAGGTGACCGCCTACATCTTCAACCGGGCGGGATGGTGGAAGCAGGCGCAAAATTGGGTGCAAGATGTGCGCGACGGGCGCAATCGCTGGGGCGAGAATGCCATCGAGAGAATCAAGGAGTTAGGGCTTGGGCAGGGTACGATCGGGATTGCCGGCCTTGCCGGTCTCTTTCGCGCGCCCGAAGGGATCATTCCTTATTCTTCAGTGAAGGCGATTCAAGATACTTTTCCGCGCGCGAAATTAATCAACGCGACGGAGATGATGCAAGAAATCCGCGCCGTCAAAAGCGCCGAAGAGGTTTCTTTACTGGAGCGCTCGGCGGGGATCATCGAAAAGGTTATTGAGACGATGGTGCAAACCGCCCGACCCGGCGTAAGTGAAAAGGAACTTTACGGGGCCATGGTTCACGCCATGCTTTCGAACGGGGGCGAACTGCCGACGCTATTTTTTCTGAGCGCCGGGCCGGATATCAGCAACAGCTCTTTTGTTCCCACCGACTACGTGATCCAAAATGGCGACCGGATCATCAACGAGATCGAAGCCAAGTATGCCGGCTACGCGGCGCAAGCCGTGAGTCCGGTGGTGGTCGGCACACCCAAGCAGGATTATGAGGAGATGATCAAAGTCTCTCGCGCCTGCTTCGAGGCGATTCTCGACGAAATGAAACCCGGCGTGAGGTTCGGATCGCTTTTCGATACCTATCGCGAAACCGTCGAGCAGCGCGGCAAGGGCAAATATCTGTGGAACCATCCGATGATGCACGCGCGCGGCTTGGGCGACGACGGACCGGCGCTGTTGGGCAACAAAGATGTGGAACGATTCTCCAAGATGAAACTGGAAGCCGGTATGGCTTTCATCCTCAAACCGCAGGTGCGTACCGCGCAGGGAAAAGGCCGCGCGAGTATCGGCGATACAGTCGTGGTCACTGAAGACGGCGCCAAACGATTGGGCAAGCGGGTACTCAAATTGATCGTGAAGGATTGATGTTGGGGGTAATGCTCGAAGGGTGAGGAATTAGGAACTGCGTGCAGTCAAGGTTGGCTGGCATCACCATGTTTTTGGTGATAGTTACTGGCCGTGCGCAGACGGTTTTGATCAAGCCCATTAACCGGATACTCACATTCAGAGGGAGGCGTTTTTATGGCTGAACTCTATCCCTACCCCCGATTTTCTCTAGCTGAAAGAGATAGACGCTGGAAAGCGGTGCGCGAGCTGATGCGCGAGCACAGGCTTGACGTCATTGTCACGCCGCAAAACAGCGGCCATTCGACAGACTATCAAGCGAACTCGCGATATCTCACCCACGTGGGCGGAGGCGGAGATGCAGACGTCGCCGCCGTGTTTCCGCTCGATGGCGAGGTCACCGCTATCGCTACTTCAGCGGCTCCGCGCTGGCCCACGGTGCAGGACTGGACGCGCGATGTGCGCGAGGCGAGGCGGAACTATGGACGAGTCATTGTCGAAAGACTTAAAGAGCTCAACGTCGAGCGCGGGCGGATTGGGATTACGGGTCTCGGCGATATCGAGGGAACGCGGACTCCTGAAGGAACGATTTTCTACGGAACGTGGAAGCAGATCCGCGAAGCCTTTCCGAACGCCGAGCTGATTGACGCGACGGCGATTCTTACCGAGGTCCGCTACGTCAAGAGCCAGGAAGAAATTGACGCGCTGACCAAGTCGATGGAGATCATCGAGCTTGCGTTTGAAGCCGAGATCGAGGCGGCGCGGCCCGGGGTGAAAGACTGGGAGGTCTGGGCCGCGAACCAGTACGCTCTGATGCGCAACGGCTCGGAGATGCCCGTGCATTTCAACTGGGTTTCTGGGAAAAATCCGCGGCGCACGTTGACTCGGCCGAGCATGCGCATTTTGGAGCGCGGCGACCTGATCATCAACGCGACCGAAGCTTCCTGGATCGGTTACCGCTCGCAAGGCGTGCAACCGGTGTTCGTCGAGGTCATCGATCCTGTGCACGCTGAGCTGATCAAAGTCCAAAGGGAAGTGTTCAATCGCGTGTTAGAAAATTTGAAGCCGGGAGTCACAGTCGGCGAGCTGGCTGAACTCACGCGCCGGACCGGAGCCAGCGCCGCCCCCAAAACGGGTCCCGCCGCCGGGGCCAAAGCGGATCACAACATGCATGGCCGCGGCGCGGGGGATGACGGTCCGATCATTACCGCCAATGCGCATAGCCCAAAGGAGCTGGGAGTCGCGTTGCGCGAGAATATGGTTTTTATCTGCAAGCCCTCGGCTATCACGGCGGATAACCAGTACATCTGCACGTGGGGCGATACGGTTGTCGTGACAAAAAACGGTGGTCGGAGACTGGGCAAGCGGCCGCATGATCTTGCAGTGTCTGGAAAATGACCGCCTCTGACTTGCCGCGAAGCGCTGCGATCAAGAGGAATAACTTTGGCCACGAAGAGCACGAGTTTTTAGAATTATAGATATCCGAATCTTCGTGACCTTCAAGATCTTTGTGGTTAGAAATTCTCTACGGAGTCAAAAATGGCGCTCATTCTTAGCCGTGAAGAAATCCAACCATTACTGAGTCTCTCGAAAGCAATCGAACTTACCGAAGAAGCCTTCAAGCAGCAAGCGAGAGGCGAGGTGGTGCCCCACGCGCCTTACCATATCCCA
>VBKE01000128.1 GCA_005879605.1 Deltaproteobacteria bacterium | reverse complement strand
GCGAAAAAATGGCTCCGGATCGAAGCCCGGATTGCCGGCTACAGCTCCAACTCCGTCGCAAGGCTTCGCTTCAACGGAGACACAGGAAGCAATTATTCGTGGGCACGGAGTGACGGCATCGCGGCCGTCGACACACTAACGGGGGATAGTGGTATCCGCGTGGCGCAGACGAGCATTACGGGATCGCGCTATTTCACGGCGAGCGTCCGCAACGTGTCAAACCAGGGCAAGGTTGTGATCCTCGAAGGGGCGTCCAATTCGGAGTCGGCATCCACTGCTCCGACGATCAACCACGTGCGCGGGGTTTGGGGTAATACCGCCGCTCAGATTACCAGCGTCACCCTGAACAGTAACTCCAATCTTACGTCGGGAACTGAAATTTGGGTGTGGGGCAGCGACTGATAGGCGCCATCGTCCTAAACTCGCGATTCAAGCGGCACGACCCTTTGGGCATTCTCTCTTTGATACTAAAAAGAATTACATAACATTTGCTCATGAGATTTGGAGTTCCGGCCGGCCAGAAGTTCACCCTCCTGTTTCTCGCTCTGCTCGGAGTCGGGCTCGCTATTTCATACGGAAATAGTTTCGGTATCGGCTTTTATTTCGATGACAGCTATGGAATCGCCAGTAACCCGGCGATCCGGAGCCTGCGGAACATTCCGCTGTTTTTCACCGATCCCTTCACCCTTACGACGATGCGGGAGAACGTGGACATCCGTCCGGTCCTCGTCACCACTTTCGCCATCAATTATGCCATCTCCGGTAACGAGCCCTGGAGCTACCATGTCCTTAATCTGATTCTCCACTTCATTGCGGCGGGGCTCGTGTTTGTCATCGTCCGCGACCATCTCTGGTGGCCAGCCGCCGATCGCGGCCCCAATGGAGCGGCCCGCCTTCCGGCAGCCGCAGCCGCGCTCTTCTTCGCCCTCGCGCCGCTCAACAGCCAACCGCTGAATTACATGTGGGCGCGCTCGGCGCTGCTCTGCACGACCTTATATCTGGCCGCCTTCCTGGCGATCCTGCACCGGCGGTGGATCCTTGGCGCCGTCCTCCACCTTCTGGCGCTCGAGACCAAGGCGGTCGCGGTGACGCTACCGGTAATGATCGTCGTTCAGGATTTTCTCTATCGTGACCGGGTGCGCTACCCGACCGTGATTAGCTACATCCGCGACTGGAGACGACTGTTTCTGCCCGTCGGAATCCTGGCGGTTCTGAACGTCGCCTATCTGGTTCAGCGCTCCATCCTGCTCCCGGAGTGGGCGGAGGCGATGCTCCACGAGCGCTGGGTAACCCCATGGATCTGGTTCATGAGCCAGTGGCCCGCTCTGCTCTATTATGCACGCCTGTTCCTCTGGCCAGACGCGCTTTCCGTGGACCATGACTTCCCGTACACAACGAGCCTGCTCCTTCCTCGCGCCTGGCTGTCGCTCCTAGTACTCCTGACCTGGTCCGTCCTCGCCCTCCGCGCATCCCGGCGTTATCCGCACGTCACGTTTGCAACGCTCTGGTTTTTCATCACCCTTGCCCCGGAATCCTCGTTCGCAGCCCTCGCCGAAGTGATCAACGACCACCGGCCTTACATCGCGTCTTCGCTCGGCTTGTCGGTGCTCCTCGCTTGGCTCCTTGACCGTGCCACGACGATCGTGGCCCCGCACGCTCGCCGGGCCGCCTTCGCCGGAGCGTGTCTCTTTCTCTGCATGCCGGCGGCCGTCTTCACCCACTACCGGTCGTGGCAATGGACCGATTCCCTCCGACTTTGGGACGATACAGTGCGTAAGAGCCCGAACAATACGCGCGGATGGATGAATGCAGGACTAGTGTATATGAGCCGTGGGGATATGATCTCGGCCCGCCGCTACTTCGAGCGCGCGCGGGAGCTAGCTCCAGGATACGCCTTCGTTCACATGAACCTCAGCGTGCTGGAGGGGTACGAAGGACATCTGGAGAAGGCACTCACCAATGCGCAGCAGGCCGTGCGTCTCCGGCCCGATCTCGCGCTGACGCACTTTTATCTGGGGCAAGCGCTTCAGAAAATGGGGCGAGCTGAGGAAGCCGGCGCGGCCTACCAGCAGGCGGTTCAGATGAATCCAGGCTACAGCGAGGCCAGGGAGGCGCGGGCCCGTCTCCGAGCGTTCGACGGTCAAAGTGATGCAGCTATCATGTCAGCGGGTCTTGACGCCCTCTACACCCGGCGTGATCCACGTGCGGCCACCGTCCACTTTCACAAAGTGTTGGAACGGAATCCACAACATTACGGAGCCACCTTTCAGCTCGCCACGGCGCTCGACCGCTCCGGCAAACCCGACGAAGCCCGGCCATTGTGGGAGAAAGCTTTAAAAATGGCTGAGAGTTTCAACGACAGAGAGACCGCGGGCACGGTGCGTGCCCGGCTCGCTAAACCTGATATAGCGAGCGAAGAGGCAATCCAAGAAGGAATCATGAAGGCGGGCCTCGATCTTCTGTACACCAATCATGATCCGAACGCGGCCGCCGTCCAGTTTCGCAAGGTGTTGGAGCGCAACTCCAACCACTACGGAGCCACCTTTCAGCTCGCCACGGCGCTCGACCGCTCCGGGAAGCCGGCCGAGGCACGCTCCTTGTGGGAAAAAATGCTTAAGATGGCCGAAGCCGCCGATGACAAGCAGACCACGGCGAGAGTGCGCGCTCGACTAGCCGGTAAAGATTAGGTGAGAGATTGTCAGCTCCCCCGTTTTGCCACGATCGCGACAAGCATCGAGGAGCATGCTCGGTCGGTTCGTTAATTTGCCCATTGGGAAATAAAGCTGGAGAGATCGCCTCAAGGCAGCGCGAAGGGTCGAAATAAGGGTGACATTCTTTTGAGCCAGAGTGAGTAACCGTCCGGGCGGGTTAAGTCAAAATCAAGTCGAACGACGAAATGGGGTGAGCGGTCAAACAACAACGAACATCACCACATCGAAGCTTCGATCACGAACGACATAGGCTCACCATGAATCCGCTCGATGAGATTCATTTCCGGCTCATCCCCAGCAGGCTCAGCAAAAAACTAAACAAAACAATTTGACATCCCAGGGTGAGTAAAGTGATCGCCGGGATGACCAACCGCAGTGTTTTGACCGGGTCCAGTGGTCCGAAATCCTGTACGCCCCACAGACCCAGCGCGGATACCGAGGCCAGCAACCCGACTAGGACGAACACCGCTCCAATAACCAATCCCGTTTCGAGAGTGATAATGCGAAATAATTTGTTCAGTCGGGGATCCTCCGGAAGTAAACCCGCAGTGATTGCAAAGATCTTGGCGAAAATCGCAAAACTCACAGCCTGGAAGCCGAGCAAGACAGCGGTTGCGGCGTATAACAGAGTGTGCACGTCGAAGACCACGCCGCCGATAACTCCGGGACCAGGCAACAGCCATAGCCCGGTGAGCCCGCCGAGGAGCATGAGCAGCGCCCCGGGATACAAAAACAGCCATCTCGGGCTATAAAGCAATAGAAATCGCAAATGGCGCCAGCCGTCGCGGAAGCTCCTGAGGTGTGGGGGACGGCCTCGTTTGTCAGGCCAAAGCGTGACGGGAATTTCCGTCATGCGAACGCCCATGGTGGCTGCCTTTACGACGAACTCCGAGGCAAACTCCATACCGGTAGTTCGCAAATCCATCCTTTCATAGACGGATTTAGTAAAGCCGCGCATGCCGCAGTGGGCGTCTCCGATATCTGTGCGGAAAAACAATTTCAGGATTCCCGAAAGCACGGGGTTGCCGATGTACTTATGATGCCATCGCATCGCGCCCGGTTTGATTTCTCCTTTGAAGCGATTGCCCATCACAACTTCATAGCCTTCGCGCCATTTTGCGCTAAAGCGCGGCACTTGCGAGAAATCATAGCTGTCATCGGCATCGCCCATGACGATGAATTGTCCGCGCGCCTCTTCAATTCCCTTGCGCAATGTATGACCGTAGCCCCTCAACGGGGCATGAACAACTCTGGCGCCGTGCTTCTCGGCGATTTCGATCGAACCGTCAGTGGATCCATTATCCGAGACGACGACTTCGCCATGAATGCCTGCTTCTTTGAAGGCAGCAATGGCCTTGTCGATGCAAAATGCGATGGACTGCGCCTCGTTGAGACAAGGAATAACTACGGAGACGTCAAGAGCCTCATGCAGCGTCTTATCACC
>VBKE01000127.1 GCA_005879605.1 Deltaproteobacteria bacterium | reverse complement strand
ACCGCGCCTTCACCAACGAGCCGCTTTACGATATGCGAGCCGATGAAACCGGCACCGCCGGTAAGTAAGAAACGAGTGGACATAATCAGTCGGCGCCTGAGGGCCTACGTCCGAACACGGGGCGTGACAAAAACCGAGAGCTAAAACTTCCTGAAACCACACCGGCGGCTTGAGCGCAATCCTGTTCTACAACACTTCCGTTTGTTAATAGTACGACTAATAATTTCATAAAGAGCTTGAATTCGTGAAGCAAAACTTGGTCCAAACCAGTAACATATTATTTCATAGGTTTGTTCTTTGTCTAATCCACAGTTGGTGTACAGTTTAAGATAAAATCGTCGCTGGCAAGGTCACAGACGGGATGTAGGCTTTCTCAACCAGATAAGCTTTTACGGCTTCTCGCCAGGAGCGAGTCCGACACTTTAGAAGCCCGTTTAGTCTCTCGCTCTCTAACGATGAATTTCTCGGGCGGCGTGCTTTGGTCGGATACTCTATCGAATCGATGGGCTCGATTGCGGCACCGAGACCGATCAATTCCAAGGCTTCTCTCGCAAACTCATACCATGTACAGGCCCCCTGATTGGTCAAATGGAGCAGTCCCGTGGCGTTGGATTGGAGGATCTGCACTAGGGCCTGAGCCGCGTCATAGGTGTAAGTAGGAGACATCCGCACATCGTTTACAACTCTCAAAGGCTCGCCTGCCCTGGCTTTTGCTATAATGGTTTCGATGAAATTACCACCCTTACCGCGCGCTCCGGTCTTGCCAAATAAACTCGCCATCCTCACGATCAGCCAGCGCGGGGCGGACCGGCGCACAAGTTGTTCGCCCGCCAGCTTCGAGGCTCCATAGACATTGATCGGACAGGGAGTATCGCTCTCCGTGTACGCTGAACCCTTGGAGCCGTCAAAGACATAGTCCGTGCTGATATGGACACAGAGCGCGTCGATCTCGGCGCAAGTTCGCGCGACGTGAAGCGCTCCGAGCGCGTTAACTTCGAGAGCTTTCTCAGGTCGATCCTCGCATTCATCGACGCGAACAAACGCCGCGCAGTTAATCACCACTTGCGGGCCGGCCTTCTTTAAGACAGTTCGGACCGAGTCATGCTTTGTGCACTCCATGGCCGCGTGGTTGAGCGGCAACACTTCAAAAACATTGCTGCTTTGAAGGACTTCAACCAGATCATTTCCCAATTGGCCTGTACTTCCTAGGACGGCAATTCGATTCATCAGGCGGATTGCCCCCAGGCTTGCACGTAAACCGATTCGTAGTATTTCCGGTACTCCCCTGAAGTGACCCTGGCAACCCAGTCTTCATTCTGGAGGTACCAGCGCACCGTTTTGCTGAGTCCAGTGTCGAAAGATACAGTCGGAGCCCAATCAATTTCTGTGCGAAGTTTTGCCGTGCTGATAGCGTAGCGGCGGTCATGGCCAGGCCGATCAACAACAGATTCTATCGTGTGTTTAAGCGTTTCTACATCCGGCCCTGCGATTTCGGAAAGAATCTGACAAATTGACTGGACGACTTCTAGATTGGACCGCTCTGTTTCTGTGCCGATATTATAAACTGATCCTGGAGTCCCGTTCTCCAGTACCGCCAAAATCGCGCGGCAATTATCGTCTACATAGAGCCAGTCCCGCATCTGCATTCCATCGCCATAAACAGGCAGCTTCATCCCAGACATCGCGTTGCGAATCATGAGCGGAATCAATTTCTCTGGAAATTGATACGGCCCATAATTATTGGAACTCCGCGTGATGAGAATCGGCAACCCATACGTTCGCCGATAGGACAAACAGAGAAG
Source organism: Deltaproteobacteria bacterium (assembly GCA_005879605.1). Taxonomy (GTDB): domain Bacteria; phylum Desulfobacterota; class Binatia; order UBA9968; family UBA9968; genus DP-1. The sequence continues at coordinate 3,464 of VBKE01000127.1, read as the reverse complement.
GTCAGCCGCTGCTTTGCTCGCCGCATAGGGGCTACTGGGAATCAAAGGACTTTTTTCGTCGGCAGGTTCCTGTCCGACCTTATCACCATAGACTTCATCCGTTGAGATATGGAGGAAGCGATCCACCGGATAGCGCCGGACTGATTCCAGTAATGTTTGCACGCCCGCAATATTGGTCTGTAAAAAGGGGGACGAATCGAGGATGCTGCGGTCGACGTGTGACTCGGCGGCAAAATTGACGATCGCCCACGGCTTCTCCTCCTCCAGTAAACGATCTACCAGAGAGCGATCGGCGATATCTCCTTTGACGAAGCGATGGTGCTCTTGCACTATACCCGACAGGTTCTCGAGATTGCCCGCATAGGTAAGTTTGTCGAGATTGACAACCCGCCAGGCCCCGCTGGCGCAAAGAAGCCGGACGAAATTACTTCCGATAAAACCGCAACCGCCCGTTACTAACAGCGTCTTCATATAGAGCCGGCTCTTCTGTTTGCTTAAGTATCTGACTGCGCCCGCATTTCGTCGTATTGAAAATTATTGTCAGCAGCCCTCAGACGCGGCCAGTTTTTGTCCCGCTTGGAAAGCTTGGGATCGCCAACGGGCCAGTCGATTCCAAGATCCGGATCGTTCCAGCAGATTCCTGCTTCGTAGTCCGGCGCGTATTCCTCCGTCGTCATGTAAAAAACGTCCGCTTGTTCGCTCATGACGCAAAAGCCGTGGGCGAAACCTCGCGGCACGTAAAGCATCTTCTGGTTTGTTGAAGAGAGTGTGACTGCCAGCCAATTGCCATAGCTCGGCGATCCTTTTCGGATATCCACGACAACGTCGAAGATTTCTCCGCCAGTCGCGCGTACCAACTTGCCCTGCTCCTTGGGCACCTTTTGGTAATGTAGCCCGCGCAGAGTGCCTTTCGACGAGCGCGAAAAATTGCCCTGGACGAAAACATCGGTAATGCCATGCGCCGCAAAGTCCGATTTCTTGTAGGTCTCCAAAAAAAATCCTCGTTCATCAGGAAAAACTCTGGGCTCGACGATAACGACTTCGGTGAATCGAGTTGGCGTGAAGCGAAACGGCATCAGACAAGAACCTCGGAATCGTCTCCGATCATCAAACGGTAGGCCTGATGACTCCCACGGTTCCTTATAACGGACGAACCTTTGCCCACCAGGCTGTCTTCCAAGCGATCGACGTTTTCGATTCGCGCGTTTTCTAAGAGAACGCAATGCTCCATGACAGAGGAGAGAATCCGGCAACCGTTGCCAATGGAGGTAAAAGGCCCGATGAAAGATCCTTCGACCTGAACGTTGTCTCCAATGACCACCGGCCCCCGAATCGTACTCCTGATGACCTTACTGCCCTTTCCCAGGCGAACCCGCCCGCTGACTTGGCTTTCGCCGTCGACCTCGCCGACGAGCTGCCGCTTGACCCATTCGTCTAAAACCACACTGTTGGCGGTCAAAAGATCGTCTTTTTTACCGGTATCTAGCCACCAACCATCCAGCTGGTGGCTCAAAACGTTGCGTCCTTGTTCCAACAGCTCCTGGATCGCGTCCGTAATTTCCAATTCTCCGCGAGGCGACGGCCGAATGCGGTCGATCGCCTCATGGATTTTGCTCGAGAAAAAGTAGATCCCGACCAAAGCCAGATTCGATCGGGGTTCCCTCGGCTTTTCGACAAGGCGAAGCACCTGTCCCTCGCCATTAACTTCGGCAATCCCAAAGCTGGATGGATTGCTCACTTCCTTGAGCAGGATGGTGGCGTCGGCATTCGATTTCTCAAAGCTGTCACAGAATCCCCTGATTCCCGATCCGATCAGATTGTCACCGAGATACATAAGGAAGGGACTCATTCCCAGAAAAGCGCGCGCAACCTTGACCGCGTGCGCCAACCCTAAGGGCTCGTTCTGTAGGATATACTGGACCTTGATACCCCAGCGACTGCCATCCTCGACCGCGTCTTGGATCGCGTTTCCGGTCTCCGGAGAGATGATCATGCCGACATCATGGATGCCCGCCTCTGATAGATTATCCAATACGTAATACAAGATCGGACGATTAGCTACCGGAACGAGTTGCTTCGCAGCCGTATAAGTTAGCGGGCGCAGCCGGGTGCCTCTGCCACCGCTAAGTACAAGACCTTTGAGTTCCGCGCTCTTCATCAACAAGTTCGTTGCGCTTTCGCAGTTCCGAATTTGATTTTTGCCTTAGACCGCAAACCGCGTATATCATACCAAAAGTTGAAATATAGCGGTAGGTTCGCTGAATGCTAGCGAATGTGGGCAGCTTCGTCTGCATTGCTACGCGCAAAATTCAGGCAAACAACGCGCCTTTCATTGCCGAAAATGGGCCAGCCTTTGCGACAAACTCTGTTCGGGCCGCGGGAACTCCGGGAAAACCACTTCATTTTTGCCGCAAAGGTTGTTCCAGGCAACGTTAGGCTCCAGATATAAGCCGTAGAAACCGATTTTTTCGGTCTTTTTCTCGAACCCGATGCTCTAAGTTATTACGCCTATGATGGCCCTCTCGCAAGGTGGCAGCAGAAGGGATCGAGCTGTGTGTCTGAATCCCTCATGCATCCGCAACCAACAGGCAATGAGTAGCTCAAAGTGTTTAGGGTCGCGGCTTGTGAGGAAACATCGTTTAGATAAGGGAATAAATAGGCTTGAGCCGTCAGCGCAGCTACCGACTGATTCTAGCCCGGGATTTTCGGGGTTTACAGAAATTCGCTAGGAATTAGCTCTGCAAGTAGGAAGAGCAATTGGAAAAACGAGCTTTTCGGAACAATAGGGGCGGTGTGCAGCTCCGCGAAAAACTTCTGCCGTCCGTAACGTCTCTCCGCAACCCATCGACTGGCTTGGCCATGCTCTCTCCCTAGCATTGGCAGGAATGGCAGGCAGAAAACTATCGGGACCTTAAGGTACACCTCATCCCAGGTCTTTGAAACCTTCCTTATGCAGCCCATGCCTCCTCATCTTTCTGTAGAGTGTCTTGTTGTCTACCTTCGCCTCCTTGGCCGCTAAGGAGATTCCGCCCTTATGCTTTATCAAAAGATCTCGTAGATACTCTTTCTCGCTACGAAGTAACCATTGTTTCAAAGAGATGTCACCATCCCCGTTGCTAGAAAAGTAGTGATCAATTACGCGCTGCGGGGGCGCTGGCAAGTCCACCTCCTCAATGACTTCACTTTGACATTTGACTATGGCGCGCTCGAGAATGTTTTCAAGTTCTCGAATATTACCCGGCCAGCGATACGCCAACATGCTATCCAAGACCTTTGGTCCGACTGAGCGTATTTTCCTCTCTTGAGCTACAGGATGTCTGCTAAGGATATGATTAACCAGTAAAGGCAGATCCTCCAGCCGGTCTCGAAGGGGAGGCAACTGGATGGGAATGATATTAATTCGATAGTAAAAATCTTCGCGCAGCGTGCCTTGCGCTAGACACAGCGAAAGATCAACATTTGTC
>VBKE01000126.1 GCA_005879605.1 Deltaproteobacteria bacterium | reverse complement strand
CTGTAAATTATAAAAGGCGAAGACAAGAAACAAATGATGATTAGGAAAGGACGCTATGCGCTAAGGGCTTGGCGCAAAGCGTTTTTCGCCTAGTGATTTGGATTTTCATTTTTCCGGTCAAACGGAGGGCTCATGCATGGTGGTAAAGCACTCGTAAGAATTTTCGCGCGCGCGGGGGTTGACTACATCTTCTCGTCCCCTGGAACCGAATGGCCGCCGGTGTGGGAGGCGCTCGCCGAGGCGCAGGAGCGCGGCGATAACCGACTTCGCTATATCAACTGTCGCCACGAAGCCCTGGCCGTGGCCATGGCATCAGGTTACACGAAGGTGACTGGCAAGCCGCAGGCGGTCTTGCTGCACGCGACCGCGGGACCTCTGAACGCGGCCATGTTTCTCCGCGCCGCGTATCAGGAACGGGTACCGATGGTGATTTGTGCCGGCGAATCGTCGGCTTTTGGGGAAGAATCCCGGCTCCCTGACCCGGGGAACCAATGGGTTCATGACCTTACCGACATCGGCGGACCCGCAGAGCTGCTCCGGCGCTGCGTCAAGTGGAGCGAGCGCGTCACTGCTGCATCCATCCTTGTTCCATCCGTCGAGCGTGCCATGCAAATTGCCGTGGAACCACCGGCGGGACCAGTGCTGCTGGGCGTGCCGTTCGAGTGCATGTTGGATGAAGTCTCACTACCGGAGAGTAGCAAACCGAACCGCGTGGCCCGCGCCTGTGCCATTGACGACGACATGCTCGAAGAAGCCGTGGGCATGCTTTTGCGGTCCCAACGTCCAATTCTCGTCACCGAACATGTCGGGCGCGATGCGTCGGCTTTGAAGCCGCTCATTGGACTTTGCGAGTCGCTGGCGATCCCGGTTATGGAATCCTTTCGGCCGGCCTTTCTAAATTTTCCGCGCAATCACGCATTATATCTTCCGTATGATCCGCGCCGCATCGAGTCCGCCGACCTGGTGTTGATCGCCGACGCCGTGACTCCCTGGTATCCCGTAAACCAAGGCCCCAAAGCAGATGCCAAGGTTGTTTTCCTCGGCGACGAATATCCTTACTCCCGTCTTCCCTTCTGGGGCTACAAAGTCGATCTGGCCTTGATTGCTCCGCCGGCAGTGACGTTGGAACGCATCGTTAGCCGACTCAAGGCATCGGAAGGATTTGTCGCCAGTCGGGCAACCTACGAGGCGCGGTTCCATGAAATCCAGGAAGAACATGACAAGCAAGTGGCGGGCTTTCAAAGTGAGGCAATAGCGCATAGCAATGAGATCCCGGTGGATCCCCGCTGGCTCTGCCAGGCGCTCAACGAATCCATTCCCTCCAACGGAGTCGTCGTCGAGGAAACAACCGTGCACCGCACTCTGATTCAAAACATGATTCCCCGGACCGAGCCGATGTCGTATATCGCTCGCGTCACCGGAGGACTGGGAGTGAGTTTGGGTTACGCGTTGGGCGTGAAGCTCGCCATGAAAGAGCGGTTTGTCTTCGTGCTCATCGGTGACGGCGGCTTTCATTATAACCCTGTGCCGTCATGCCTGGGATTGGCCCAGGAATATGATCTGCCGATAACCGTGGTCGTGTTTAATAACCAGCGGTACCTATCCATGGAACGGGGCCTGCTTAGATATTATCCGGATGGCGCCGCAAAAAAGACGGGAGTGCATTTAGGTGGACCCATCGCACCGAATCCCGATTACCGTTTGTACGCGGAAATTTACGGGGGCTATGGAGCAAGGGTGAAAGATCCCAAGGAAATTCAACCGACGATTGCTCGAGCGCTAAAACATAACGCGGCGGGTCGTTTAGCCGTCATCGATGTAATGTTAAGTGATTACCTACCTCGGCAGTAAACTCACTCCGTAATCGCAGAGGAGTTGAAATCGCCGCCGACCCGGGGCCCGTAAAGGCAATTTCCCGCAATAGCCGACTGGCGGCCCCCTCTTCCAGCAGAAGAGTCAACTCAATAAGACCTCGATCCCATCTCTGGTTTCTCATTCAGTCGGATAAGATCGGCATAGCGCTCGCCCCGCGAATCGCGCGATACCTGCACGAGAATTAAATCGCCCCGGCGCAATTGATCGACGCGCAACTCCCGATCTCGACCGCGTACGGCGAGGTTTGGATCGTATTTGATCACTATCACCTGTGCTTCAGTCGTTCGTAGACGAATTTCTCTGGCCGTCGTATTAATGCTTTCGACAGTACCGACAACTTCGTCGCGCGAGCCACCTTTGTCCCTATCTTGAATATCTCCGCGAGACTCATTGTCCCGTCCAATGCCACTTCGGTCGACACCGCCCCTATCGACGTCACGTCTGTCAACGTCAGGACGAGGCATAAGAGCAACGCTCTCACAACCGGAAATAATCATCATTGCTGGAAGCACCAGAGCATAAGCGATGCTTGTCATCCGTTTCATAAATACCTCCCCTCCATTGAAATCAGTGAACTGTAATAGCTCATCCCCGACCCGCGCTCTTTTGTACCGAAGCTGAAGAAGCAGGCGACCGCTTCACTTGCTCGTGTCTCAATGACGGCGTACCGATGTGAATATGCGCGCCCGTTGCCCAGCCACGCATCTTGTTGCGAAAAGCGATAAAGGGAATCCCCGCCCGGCGCAAGTATACCATCAATGCCCTTCCCTCTTGGCTATCGGGACTGACAGCAACGTCCATTGCATCCCGGTGATCGAGTCCCATACGGTCATGAGTGGGAGACTGCCCCATAGCGCTCACTGGCAGCGCGCGGTCAAAGTGTTCCAGAAAAAACTTTGCGATCTCCCCCGCGTCGGCCAGTGACCAATCGGCAAAGCCGTTGTAGCGGATGAAGGCTATCCTGTGCTGACGCCTTCCCGAGGGTGAATTGGCAAACCGATCCTCTGCCAGCGAAAGCGCGACATCATCTTCCGCTATCCACTGTTGGGCTTGTTGGATTGCCAGCCGAGTATTCATTAATTCGCGTTTGCTCTGATCGAGTTTCGATTGTGAAACCAAATCCAATCCGTACATGATTTCTGTCATCGCATAATCGGCGGATTCGCTCGCCAATTTCTCTTCGTAACCCTCGAGCAGAGCTTGCAGCCCATCCCTGGACGCTCTGGTTTTTTCGACAAGCATCTTCCGCTTTTCCAGCAGCTTTTTTTGTGCGGCGGTTAACCGCGGCACCTGCGCTGAGCGGCTTGCAGCTTGCTTCTTCTGGGGTTCGGCCGTGGCCGGCCCGGTAAAACAAAAGAGAATCAATGCAGTCGTGCCAATAATAAAGAATCTCAGAGGTTTCATGGCCATGCTGAATCGGGATAATCAGAAAGCGGTACGGAATCCCCTTGCTCTTCGTCCTACTAAAAGCCTGTAAAACAAATTATATGCCAGATATAACTTCATCCGTTTTAATAGTGAATTCGCGCTTATTCGATGGGTTTCCGGTGCCTGCCATACAAACCATCCTACACATAAAAACCCGCTACAAAGGTTTTTACGTACAAACTTCGAACGCGAACCTCATAATCGTCATGTCCCATTCCGAGGACTAATCGGCAATTATTTCCTAGGATCGATACAGAAAATCATCTTTTCCGGTTATCCATTGAGAAAGGAGAAACGAATTCACCTTTTTCCTGACGCTCTTTTTCCTGGCACATCACTTGCGCAAAATAAGTTGTAAAACTCT
>VBKE01000009.1 GCA_005879605.1 Deltaproteobacteria bacterium | reverse complement strand
CCTGATCGGGGCGTCTCTCGTCAATAACCGCGGGATTGATGCTGCGCACGCCGTTAACTGGATTTCCCGGATGAGCGTCAACGAGTATCAGCCCATCAGCGCGCGGTAAGCCCGCAAGCTCATTGCCGCACTGGACCAGCTTGTGCTTCCCCTGGCATACCGACGGACCGTTTTCCGCGACATTCTGGTAGAAAGTCATCGTCGGCCCGCCGCCGCTGAAACCCCAAAGTATGAGTTTCGTGATCCCCGGCTGTTTTTTCAGGAACTCCACTCCCGCTTTTACGTCCAGCGGTATGGTTTCCCACCTGACCGCTGCTTCGTTGTTATCGGAGCGAGGGTTCATGCAAAGGACGAGAAACCCTCTCTTTGACAACTCCGGACAAGCCAACGCGTTCATGAAGTTCGATGCGCG
>VBKE01000256.1 GCA_005879605.1 Deltaproteobacteria bacterium | reverse complement strand
CCCGAGGGGGCGAGCACGAACCGCCAGATCATCAGCCACTGCGCCGCGTTGCTCGCGGTGAGCTTGTTACCGACCTTGCTGGGCCTCGCCGGAGCCGTTTATTTTACGGTGGCGTTTGTGCTTGGCGTTGGCTTTCTCGCGAGCGGGATCAGTTTGGCGACGGAGTCAACGCCCAGCGGGGCGCGCAGATTGTTATTTGCCTCGTTGATTTATTTACCCGTGCTCTTGCTGGTCATGGCGTTGGACCGAGTGCCGTTATGAGTGAGCTCCTGATGGAACAGCCTCGGAGCACTCGGGTTAGGAATCGGCGCGTCGGTTTGTTTCTGGCGGTGCTGATCTTGCTCTATATCGCAGTGGTGATTGCCTTCATCATTGTGTATTGATCCATTGAACTGATAAGCTTGTCTCATGGCAAAAAGCTCGACGGCACGACGGCTCGATGAACCGCTAGTCGGCGTAGAGCAGAAGCAGCCGGTGTTCGGCGGGGGCGAGCCACCCGCGCCGCCAGTGCGGCCAAATACACCGGTCGGCAGCAATGCCGCGCTCGCCGTGGCGATGTTCCTCGGCGCGGAGGCGATGTTTTTCGCCGGGCTCATCGGGGCCTATATCGTCTTTCGTGTGGCTGCGCCGATCTGGCCTCCGCCGTTCCAGCCTCGTCTTCCCATCGGCGTGACCGGAGTGAACACGTTGATCTTGCTTGCCAGCGCCGTGACGATGCGTTGGAGCTTGCGAGCCGTGCGAGCCAACGATCGGAAGCAATTGATTCGTTTACTCGCCACCACGGCGGCACTGGGCGGGATATTTCTCGCGATCCAAGGCTTCGAGTGGATTCGCTTGATCCACTTCGGCCTGACGGTTTCAAGCAGCGTGTATGGCGGGCTGTTCTATACACTCATCGGCTTTCACGGCCTGCATGTCCTCGGCGCGTTGATCTGGCTTTTGACGGTCTTCGTCCTGACCCAACAGGGCCGATTTTCGAAGGAGCGCCACGTCGGCTTACAGACCTGCTGCATGTACTGGACCTTTGTCGTCGGCTTGTGGCCGGTTCTCTACGGACTCATCTACCTATATTAGGTGTTACAGGTTGACACTGAAGAATCGTTACGATACTTTTCGGCTACTTGAGGTTAAAAAAGCGATGAGACAGAGAATCATATTTGGGCTTGTCAGCGTGTGGACGGCATACTTCAGCATGCCAACACTCGCATACGCTTGCTCCGTCTGTTGGGCGGGCGACACTGGTCCGACGGCGGACGCTTTTAACTGGAGCGTTATTTTTCTCATGGCGGCGCCTTACACAGTCGTCGGCTCCATCGCGGGCTGGCTTTTTTACACCCATAGGCGCTCGGCTGCCAAACACGAAAAGAAAGAAAAGAATGAGACTGCCAAGGGGCTCGTTCATTTGACTTGGAATCCGAAGGAAAGCGGAAGATGAGTGAAGCTGCTGCAATACACGCGGTAGTAGAGCCCCAGGAATCTCCCCTGACCCCCGAGAGTTGGGGCAAATTGGGGATGTGGCTCTTTCTCGCCGGCGACGCTATGTCCTTTGGCTGTTTGATCGTTGGTTACGGGATTTTGCGTCATGCGAGCGCTAACTGGCCGGTGCCTAAAGACGTGCTTGGAATTAATCTGACCGCGTTCATGACCTTTCTGCTGATCGTCAGCAGCGTTACGATGGTGCTCTCGTTGTCGGCGATCCAAAAGCATGACATGGCGAGATTCAAGAAGTTCCTCGGGCTCACGATTCTCGGTGGGTTGATTTTCTTGGGATGCCAGGCCTACGAATGGACGCATTTGATCACGGAGCGCTTGCCGGAAGTTGGCCTCTCTTTCTCGACGCATCTCTTCGCTACGACATTTTTCATACTTACCGGTTTTCACGGCATGCACGTGACCGGTGGCGTCATCTACAACAGCTGTGTTTTGGCCGCGGTTACGCGCGGCCGTTATGAGGCCAAACATGTGGAGATCGCCGGGCTCTATTGGCACTTCGTCGATCTCGTCTGGATTTTAATTTTTACTTTCGTTTACCTCCTTTAGTCAGAAAACAGGAGTTGTTTAATGGCGGAAACGACACATCCAGAACCTAACTATATCGGCGTATTCTGGTGGCTGCTCATTCTGACCATTCTAGAAATCGCCGTGGTTTACACGCCCATCGCTAAGATGGTCATTGCCGTCATGCTTGTGACCCTCGCCGTGACCAAGGCGGCGCTGGTAGCGATGTACTTTATGCACCTTAAATTCGAGCGACGTACTCTGGCGCTGGTTGCGCTCAGCCCCTTTGTGCTCTGTGTTTTTCTGATATTGATGCTGACGCCTGATATCTTTCCCCATTGATTTCGGTTGCCCAGCTTCCTTCTCTGAACGCGGCGCTGAATTCTCTCAGCGCCGTTTTTTTAATCACAGGATATTACTTCATCCAGTCCAAGCGCATCAGCGCTCATAGGATCTGCATGTTGTCGGCGTTTGCCTGCTCGACGGTTTTTCTGATTTCTTATCTCACCTATCATTTTCAAGTCGGCTCCGTGCCGTTCAAAGGGCAGGGTTGGGTCCGGACGGTTTACTTCGCCATTCTTCTCACGCATACGATTCTGGCGGCGACGGTTGTTCCTCTGGTGATTATCACGCTGGTGCGGGCGCTCAAACAAAGATTCCCGGCGCATCGGCGCATCGCCCGGTGGACGTTTCCGATCTGGCTTTACGTCTCGGTGACCGGCGTGGTTGTCTACGGGATGCTTTACTGGTTGGCCCCTCAACGCTAATTTTAACCCACCAGCCCTGATAGCGTTCGTTGACAAACAATAGTTATTGACGGTACTCAGTTAAAGCGCGGGAGGCCCAGTGATGAAATCCATCGGTATCGTCGGTTGTGGCACCATCGGCCGCGCGCTTCTCAACGCGGTTTACGACGGCAGAGTCTCCATGCGGGTTGCGGGCGTCGCAAGCCGGACCGAAAGCAGCGCGCGCGAGTTTCTGTCCACCCTAAAGAATCCGCCTCCCTATTTGCTCCAGAAGGAGTTGATCGCCGGTTCTGACCTGATCGTCGAAGCCGCGGGTGGTGCCGTCGTGTCGAGTCTGGCTCGGGAGGTGTTCGCCGCCGGCAAGGATCTCATGGTGATCAGTGCCGGGGCGCTGCTCGATTATCCGGAGATCATGGAGCAATCCCGGCAAAGCGGTTGCCGCCTCTATGTTCCGTCCGGCGCCATCGCCGGTTTGGACGGGATCAAGTCCGCATGCGTGGGTCAGATTGTTCATGTGACGATGACGACGCGCAAGCCGCCCAACGGACTCGAGGGCGCGCCCTATCTCGTTCAGAACCAAATCTCTCTCGCCGGACTCACCGTAGAAAAAGAAATCTTCACCGGGAGCGCCCGCGAAGCCTGCAAAGGATTTCCCGCCAATGTGAATGTTTCCGCGGCGGTGAGCTTGGCGGGGATTGGCCCCGACAAGACACGCGTACGCATCCTGGCGGTGCCCGGACTTCAGCGCAATTGTCATGACATTGAGGTTGAAGGGGAGTTCGGCCGGCTTCATATCCGCATTGAAAATGTGCCGAGCGAAAATCCCAAAACCGGAAAACTGACCGCGCTCTCCATCATTCGCTCGATTCAGGACGTCGTGGACCCCGTGCGGATCGGAACTTGAGCCAATCATGACAAATACCGACCTGATGGTCCGCATGTTGGAGGAAGCCGGAGTGCGTTGGCTCTTCGGCATTCCCAGCGGGCCGGTGCTGCCGCTGATCGATTCGCTGCGGCAAAGCTCCGTTCAGTTCATCCTCACGGCCAGTGAAACATCGGCCGGTTTCATGGCTTCGACCGTCGGCTATTTAACGGGAATCCCCGGCGTTTGCGCTTCAACCGTCGGCCCCGGCGCGACGAATCTCACGACGGGCGTCGGCTCGGCTTGGCTGGATCGCTCTCCTCTGCTCGCCATCACCTGCAACGTAGCGTCGCCGTGGCTCGAGCGGCGCATTCAGATGCGCATCGATCACATGGCTCTGTTCAAGCCACTCACAAAAGCGAGTTTCTCCATTCGAGACGGCCGGGTGGGGGAGACTTTGTCGGAGGCGTTGGGACTCGCGATTCAGGAGCCGCCGGGTCCGGTACATTTAGACTTGCCGGAAGACATCGCTCAGGCGAACGCTGCGGAGTGGAAAGGTCATCGGCGTGCTTCAAATCAACTGCCGGACCTCTCTAAGGAAGCCGCAGACGCAATTGCGGCCGCCTTAAAGAAGGCGCATCGCCCCCTGCTCGTGACCGGTCTTACTTTCACGCGCGGTAGCGCGGCACGACAACTGTTGCAATTCGTTGAGACCCAAAAGATTCCTTTTGTCTCCACGCTCCACGGCAAGGGTTTCTTGCCCGAAGATCATCCCAGCTGGGTCGGCGTCATAGGCCGGGCGCGGCGCACAAACGTGAAGGCACTCACCGATCGGGCGGATCTGATCATCGCAGTGGGTTACGATCCCATTGAGATCAATTACGAAGAGTGGGTGGGAGAAACCCCTGTGATCCACGTGAGCACCGAGGTAGCCGAACCGGGTGCAGGATTAAACTTCGTCTGGAACGAGGCCTGCGATTTGGATCGCGCCATCGAGGCAATGAATCGGCTTCAAACGTTCGCCAACGATTGGTCGCAGGAGACATGGCAAGAACATCGCGTCCGCTTGGAGCGCGCTCTCCGACCGGGCGGAAGCGACTTTGCCGTGCAGACGGTCATCGATATTCTCCGCAACAAATTGCCGGCGAACGGAATCTTGGCGTACGACGTCGGCGCGCATACGCATCAAATCGCGACGCAGTGGCGCACGAATCAACCCAAAACTTTGCTGGCGACCAACGGCTGGTCGTCCATGGGGTACGGCATGCCGGCGGCCTATGCGGCGAAACTGGTTTTCCCCGATCGGCCCGTCGTTGCGGTTGTCGGCGACGGCGGCTTTCAAATGACCGCAGGCGAGTTGGCGCTGGCGCGCCGGTTGCGCTTGGCCGTGCCCGTCATCGTGCTCAACGACGGATGGCTGGGGCTCATGAAAGTCAAACAAGAGCGCAGAAACTATCCGCTCTCGGGAGTCTTCCTCGGCGATCCGCCGGAATCGCCGGCCCACTACTTCGGGGTGCCCTGTCGGCCAGCAAGAACGCCGGAAGCTTTCCGAGACGCGCTAGATTGGGCGTTTGCGCTCGAAGAACCGAGTGTCATCGAAGCGTTCATCGACGTCGAAAGTTATTCGGCTACCGTCTTCGATTAGGCCCCGCCCTTTCCATGTCTCGTGTCACCGCCACGCGCGACCGCTTTCGCTGGACTATCCTCGCCCTGATCAGCGTCTCACATGTGATCGGGGCGACGGCGCAGTACGCGATCAACACGCTGGCGCCGTTCTATCAAGACGAGCTCGGTCTCTCCCGCGCCCAGGTGGGTCTATTTTTCTCCGCGTTTTATCTCGCCATGACGAGTTTCTCTTTCGGCGCCGGTTGGCTGGCGGACCATCTCGGCGTGCAGAAGACAATGCTTCAAGGACATCTGTTTTTGGGCGTCTGCACCGTTGCGGCTTCGCTTGCGCCATCGTTTTCGTGGGCGTTTGCCAGTTTTTTCCTTGCGGGGGCGGGCTACAGCTTTCTTAATCCCGCGTCAAGCAAAGGCGTAATGGCATGGTTTGATCACGACGAGCGCGCGACGGCCATGGGAAGTAAACAGACCGGAGTACCCGCGGGCGGCGTGGTGACCGCGATGCTCGCCCCTCAGCTGGTTTTAATCGTAGGTTGGCGCGGCGCACTGTCTGCTCTTGGCCTGATTAATTTTTTCTTCGGATTTTTATTTTCCTCGCTCTGGCGTGATCCTTACAGCGAAAATTTTGTAGCGGCTCCTCATCCTGTGACACCGGCACGAGCCGCGGCGCCGCTGAAGATCTGGAGTTTTCTGCCCATAAGCTGCGGCACGGCGATCTACCTTGTCGGACAGATGGCGCTGATCACCTATGTCCCGCTCTATCTGAAAGAGATGGCGGGTTTTTCCGCTTACTGGGCAAGTCAGGCGCTGGCGCTCACACAAGCGGGCGCCATGATCGGGCGCATCGGCTGGGGAGTCGCGAGCGACAAGCTCTTTGGCGGCCGCCGCAAGATTGTTTTGATTATCATCGGTTTGTTGTCGACGTTTTTCATTGCTGTTTTAAGCTTCATGACTCGCGGGTCGTCGCTTTTTCTTCTTTTGCTGATTCTTTTCCTTTCGGGCGTCTGTTTGGTCGGATACCAAGGAGTCTCTTACGCCCTGATTGGCGAACTGGCCGGCAAGGAGAGAACCGGCGCCGCGCTGGGGATGATGATTACGATCAACGCCGCTTGCGCGACCCTTGGCACGCCGCTGTTCGGTTACCTCGTCGATCGCACCGGCTCGTATCCCATTGCCTGGCAGGCGCTTGCAGGAGCCCTTGGCCTCGGCATCATCGGGCTTGCGACTCTACTGAAGGAACCGCAGCGGTTGGCCTGAAGGCGACATGAAGGTTATTAGCGTTGGAATGCAAGCTGCGAAAAATTTTTCCTGCTTCCCTAGCTGCCTAATCAACGCCCGCGCGTCTCATGCTAGTTCGGCTTTTTCTAAATAGCATCATGGAAAACGGTCTATAATGCTGTCCCCGCCTGAATCGTTGAGGTTTTGACCGTTCGCCCGGCGAGTCTTCTTGTGCCGTGAATTTTCTTTTGCGATAGTGCGTCTAAGATTTGTCTTTGGAAATCCAGTTCTCAAAAGTACTCGACCGAGGAGGTGGCAAATGAAGCGTTATTTGTCGTCAGGAATTCTTTCGCTCGCTTTAGTATTGACCGGCCTTGGTGTTGCGGCCGGAGCCCAGGGCCGGTGGGAACTAATGGGCCGCCGTGAGGTCGACTTCAGAGGCGACCATGACCGGATCGAAGTGGGGCGGCACGAGGGGACTTATCGGCAACTGGAGCTCCGGGTGGAAGGTGCGCCCATTGAAATGTATGACATGACTGTAACCTTCGCTAACGGAGAGACATTCAAGCCAAACCTGCGTCACCGCTTTGCCGAGGGATCACGGAGCCGTGTTATCGACCTTCCCGGAGACCGCAGAGCTATCCGACGCGTCGATTTTTCCTATCGCACCATCAATCGCCGAGAGGGAAAAGCGAGGGTTGCGCTGTACGGGCGCTAAGTCGTTCGCAATCGCCGTCTGCCTCTGCGGAGCTGTGTGCCTCGTGCTGCCCAGCGAATCACTCTCCTTTCGGAATAGGCAAGAATGTCGCAGGAGTCCCGGGAATTGTCTGTTGGCTGGACTGATGAATCTAAAGCACCGGTTCCCTGAAAATTTCGCTAAATCAATCCATCAGTTATCGAGTTCTTTTCCGCTTCGTACGGCCTTCGGCTATTTTTTGTGCAGGCCGGGAAACATCCCAAACGATCTTCGGAGAGCCTCAATCGATTGCAAATGATCCGTCTTAGCCCTTTCCTTCGTCTAATGAATAGGAAGGAGGAACTAACATGGAATGGCTAAACCTGAGAAAACTTGTAGTCGGTACTGTGCTGGGAGGCTTGATGATTTCCGTCGGTGGCTGTTATTACCCGTATCGATACTGGCGCGACCATGACTACTATCGTCGTGATGGTCGGTACGACGGCCGTTATTATGGCGATCGCGGCTACTATCACCGCGATTATGACCGTGATCGGTGGTAGATACGATCACACGACGCTTTAGAAACTCGCCGGCGGGGGCAATTAGCAAAAAACGAGGACATCATGGCGGCGAAGATCGACTATATAGCGTGCCCGAAGCGGCCCAAGAAGCATCGGATCGACAAGAAGTAGTTAAAAACGATTTCTCATCGGTCTTAAGAGCGCGAGCCCTCAAATTCTGGAAAGGTCCGAGCGACAACCGCTCGGACCTTTAGCGCAGTCGTCACTTTTGACACGTCGGAAGTACCACCGTCGAAAAATACTTTCCTTCTCTCTAAACGACCGTTCTCGCGTTTTATTCAGGTCGAGTTCCGTTTCAAGTCCTCCGACGGTCGGCCACCACGCCCAGTGAATCGGTAATTTATAAAAAAGGTCTTCGAACCCGTAGACCAGACCGGTCAAGAGAGCGGAAGCCAAGCCGGCGACGACACCGACGATCAGGCAAATTACGAGGCCTTCGGCGTTCAACAGCGGGTGGGGAGAGACTCCAAAGAGCGGGCTCGCTCCCCCGATGGGCACTGCCATCAAAGCGATCAGCAACATGCGGTTGTCTCTGGTAAAGTCGGACAGGTGGTCCGCTATTATTTTGATTTCAGTTAAGTTATGCGCGTCACAACGCTCTTTGTTCCCCATCATTGACGTTGACACCTCCGCCCGCCCCGCTTTCCTCCCGTCAATAAGCGATCGCGGCACGTCAATTGCTCATGAAATTGTCCATCCACCGCGCCGGGGAAAAAAAACCGCCCGCGATCCTAGGTAATACTAACGCTCGCTCACCAAGTGCGCGAGGAGAATCTATGCCACAAAAAGTGGAGGCGAGGGATTTGGAATCTTGGGTTTCATTGTTTGAGCCCGATACTCTCACATCCTTCCAATACTATGAGAAATGGCGTCACCGACGGTATCCGGATCCAGAAAAAATGCTCGTGTTTGCGGTCCTCGAAGATGCGATTACATGTTTTCAGAAGTTTTCATCGGCTCAGAGCGTACATGGTAAGGCGCGTTTTCAAGAAGAGGAAGATTGGTTCTTCCATGAGAGAAGCGATCGGCTCTTTTCGTTCGAAAAGGTATGCGAGGTTTTAGACTTGAATCCGGACTATATCAGAGCTGGTTTGACGCGTTGGCGCAGCGGCCCGCCCGCCCGGCATTCCAAGGTTCGTTTGTTCTATGTCGTTCGGCCTTGCCGAAGAGCACAAAAGCAAACCGTTCGACCGGGGGAAAGGTACGGCGGTCGTAACAACACCGCCAAATCCCAACCAAGTTATAGCCGTCTATGTACGAGCAACGTATCGGCTTCATAAGTTAAATTCGGAAGTCCAGGTTGCCGGGTTCCACTCCATCCATGCCCGCCAGAAGCGCCACGACGAGGAGCGCCCCTTCATAGTCATAACGAGAGGCACGATTGTCAGCCTGCTTGGCCCACCAGCAGGAACCCAGCCAGACTAACGTGTTGAAGACGCTGATCCGCTCCAGTATTGCTCATCTCCCAATCGCCTTGCCAGGATTTCTTATCGTCGATGGGTCGCGTGAAACAGGCATGACCGTCCCTCGTTGACATGCTATCAGTGTGGTATTAAGCGATAGGATGTAGCGCGTTTACAACTAACGGCCGAGAGGAGAAAATCATGATTCGCGGAGTCTTGTTGCCGATAATCACGCCCTTCGACGAGAGAGCGCGGATAGACGAAGAGGTCATGCGAGAGCTGGTGGATTTTCATATCGGCGCAGGCATTCAGGGTTTGTTTGTCCTCGGCTCTACCGGCCAAGGGCCGGCGATGTCCGTGGAGGAACGGAAGAAAGCCGCCGCCGTTGCTCTTGATCAGGCCCGATCCCGCGTGCCCGTGATTATTCACGTCGGCACGGCCGATACCGAGAGCACAGTGGAACTGGCGGAGCATGCGGCGGCGCATAAAGCCGACGCCGTGGCGATCGTTCCGCCTTACTATTACTCGGATCATACGGAGTACGAGATTGTCGCGCACTACAAAGCCGTCGCCAAAGCGGTAGCGCTGCCGCTCTTCATTTATGAGAATCCCAAGTATTCCGGCATTTCCGTACCGCCGGGCTTCGCCCTGCGGATGAAGGAACAGGTTCCTGCCCTCAAAGGGATCAAAGTCGCCTACGGGCAGGGAGCGTTGCTCGAATACGTCCGGCTCCTGCCGGACGTTTCGGTCTTTACCGGCAACGCGGATCTGTTCGGTCTCGTGCCTTTCGGTCTGGCCGGCATGATCAATCCGCCGACGAGCTTCGTCCCCGAGCTTTGCGTGGAGTTGTGGAAAGCTTTGGATACCAAAGACTACCTGAGGGCGGTGGAAGCGCAAAAAAAGGTCGATACTGCAGCGCGTCTGGTCGCAGCCGAGTTGCGAAAATACGGACGCGTGCCTCTGCGAGAAGTTTTTCGCATGCGCGGCTTCGACGTCAAACGCTTTCCGAAGTGGGAGACCGAGCCGATGCCCAAGGAGGCTGTGGCAAAGCTCGAACGCGAACTGAAGACGGCGGACATTTTATAAATGTAGGGGCGACCGGCGGTCGCCTCTACTACTATAATCATTTATGAAAAAAGTAGTTGTCACGGGGGGCAACGGGCGATTAGGGCGGCTCGTCATAAGACAGTTGCTCGCCCATGAGTACGAAGTCCTGAACCTCGACAGAGTGCCGCCGGCAGAGAAACTTTGCGCCAGTTGGATGGCTGACTTGCGTCATTCCGGCGCGGTTTATGAAGCCTTGAAAGGCGCATTCGGTGTTATTCACCTCGGCGCGTACCAAGCCCCGAACCTGGCTCCTGATTCAGAAACATTCAGCAACAACGTGACGGCGACCTACAATGTGCTGAAGGCGGCGGCCGATCTCGGCGTGAAGAAAGTCGTGATCGCATCGAGCACTGCGGCGTTTGGTTTTATCTACGCGCGCCAACCTTTCTCTCCCGATTACTTGCCGGTTGACGAGCAGCATCCGTCTAAACCGCAAGATCCTTACGCTCTTTCCAAAGTTGTTGGCGAGCAGATCGCCGATTCCTTCATAACTCCGCACAAAGAGATGACCATTAGCAGCCTGCGTTTTCCCGGGATCATTTTTGATTTCTCCTACGAGATCGTTCGCGAGCGCTGGAACGATCCCAAAGGCCGGGCGAGCGGCTTTTGGGCTTATATCGACGCGCGGGACGCGGCGATGGCTTGCCGATTGGCTATGGAAGCTGAATTTACTGGACACGAAATGATGATTGTCGCTGCTCCGCGAAGCAGCATGAAGGAACCCACGGACGAATTGATTGAAAAGTATTTCCCGGCGGTAGAGAAGACCGACCCGAAATTAACCGGCAATTGGAGCGGCGTCAGCTCGGCCAAAGCGGAACGGATACTCGGTTTCGCTGCCGAGCATCTTTGGGAACATTACCTCACCATTTGAGCCAACATTGTGCTCGAATCGCTTCTGGATAAACTCAAGTTCTCCTGAACCTTTTTTGTTGCCCATCTGCCGGTGACCATTTCCTTGACGTGTATAAGTCGATGGTATTGCTTCCCTCAACCCATCCTACGTTGCTCACCGGCGCACATCGTAACTTAGTTGCACCGAGACGGATGACTTGATAATGGACAGTACAATTCATGAAGGACGACCTCGCAAAACGCTTGGTTCAAAGTCTCAAAGACGCAGGGATCAACTTTGTTACCTACCTGCCGGAGACCCGACTGAGCCAAATTATTCCCATCATTCGTGACGATCCGGACATGGAGCTGGTGCCGGTGGCGAGTGAGGCCGAGGCGGTGACGATAGCGGCGGGCGCCACTTTGGGAGGGAAGCAAGCGGCGGTCTATCTCGAAAATACCGGACTCTACGTTTCGAGCTATAGCTTGTTGACCGTTGGCAAGCAGTTGGGCGTTCCGATGCTCTTGGTCACCGCTTTCCTCGGTGGTTTTCCCGATAAGCGCAATAGTTTTCTTTATGCAACCATCGGTCGTCATACCATTCCTCTTCTTCAGGGATTGGGCATCGACTACATCGTCCTCGAGGACGGCGAGCGGCTTGAGATCAAAATCAAGGACGCGCTGCGCACGGCCAATTCCCTCAGGAGCCCGGTGGCGCTGCTTTTCGGAGGAGAGTTTACGGTATGACTCGCTACGAATGTCTCGAGCTTCTGGCGGCGAGAATAAGTGATCAGCTGGTGGTGACTTCCCAGAGCGGGCAGCGGATCGAATGGTCGCATTTGTCGAAGCATGAAGGAAATCTATTGATCGGCATGATGGGTTGCGCGGTAGGCGTCGGGATGGGATTGGCGCTAGCGCTACCGCACAGAAAGGTGATTGTTCTAGACTCGGATGGCAGCATTCTCCTGTCGCTGTTTAATCTAACCACTATCGGCAACTTGCAGCCGAAAAACTTGCTGGTCTACGTGTTCGATAACGGCGTTTATAGCGGCAGTCGCATCAGCTATCCGACGGCGACTTCCGGCAATACGGATTTGGCAGCGATGGCGAAGGGAGCCGGGATTAAGAACGCAATGACGATCAAAGAAATAGAGCATTTCAAGAAAGATGGGTTGACGGCTCTTGAACGAAACGAGCTTGGCTTTTTCATCTGCAAGGTCGAAGAAAGTCTCTTGCATCGCGAAATCCCGCGGCCTACGACTGACCTTGCCGAGAATAAATACACGTTCGTTAGATATTTGGAACGGACAGAGAAGAAGACGATTCCCTTCATCGGGCGGGGATGAAGCTGGAACTATCGGAGGTCATCATGCGCGAGATTTTAGGAATTCTCCTGTGGGGTACAGTTACGACGGTTCTATCTTTCAGCAATCCGTCAGAAGCGAACGCCCAGGAGTTTTTCAAGGACAAGGTCATTACCTTTATCGTCGGCTATTCGGCCGGAGGATCTTTTGATCTGTACACGCGAACCATCGCCCGTCACTTCAGTAAACATATTCCCGGCAACCCAACGGTCGTCGTCGACAACATGCCTGGCGCGAGCGGGCTCATCGCGGCCAATCATCTATACAACCGCGCCAAGCCCGATGGCCTCACCATCGGCGCCTGGGCGGCGCCCCTGGTGCTGCAACAGATCATGGGCAACGAAGCCGTAAAATTCGACGGCCGGAAATTCGGCTATCTTGGCGTGCCAAGCCCCTATGACACGGTCTGCACGTTCAACGATAAAAGCGGCATCGCGAACATGAACGATTGGTTCGCCGCCAAACGGCCTATGAAAATCTCGTCCATCGGGCCGGGCACGAGCACGTCGGACATACCAAAGCTTCTCAAGGTAGCGCTGAATCTGCCTTTGGAAGTGCTGGATGGTTACAAGGGCGGCGCCGACGCTCGTTTGGCCGTCGAATCAGGAGAAGTCGACGGTTACTGTGGCTCTTGGCAGACGGTGGAAACCGTGTGGCGCAGCGCTTATGAGAGCGGGAAAATTCGCGCCGTCCTGCAAGCTTCTCTCGAACCTTATTCCAAATACAAGGACGTGCCGTTGGCGATCAATTACGCCAAAACGGATCTCGGGCGCCAGCTGATCACCATCGCCGATAGCGCTCACGGCGCGCAGTTTCCCTATACGGTTCCGCCAGGAATCGCGAAAGAGCGGCTCGAGCTTTTGCAGAAGGCCTTCGTCGATACCTTGAAAGATCCCGAGTTCCTAGCGGAAGCCAACAAATCAAAGTTGGACATCGGGGTCATCGACGGACCGACGATTGCAAAAAAGCTCGGCCGTCTTTACGAGCTTCAACCCGCCGTGATCGCGAAGCTGAAAGAGATTTTGTTACCGAAGAGGTGAGCCATCAAAAGGGCAATGTTGATTGGCTTGGCCCAGCGGGCCGCCAACCAAAATAGGACTCCGCTCGTGACGCCACGCGATCTCCAGGTCGGGAATTGCCGCCGCACACTGACTTCGATAGAACTTTCCCCAGCCTCGGCCGTGGCAAAACGCGCTCCACAGTCCCAGAAACATCCTTGCGAAAACTCCGCTCACAGTCGCGTCGCCTGTCTAACGAGTTGCCGCTGAGCCGTCATTAAGAAAATAAATCTGAGATACCATAGTCGATTATCGGCTCCAGCGGCTTGTTAGACGAAGATCTCGATTCACTGCCGGAAGATCTCCTCAAAAATCGCAACAGGTTCCTTCAAGACGCCCGCTTCTGAAAGCACCTCTACACAGTTGCACTGGAGCGAGGCCGGTAGTCTAGCCTCCTGAATGGCCTTGATCCGATCATCGAAGTTCCGAACATCCATTCCGCCGCGCGCGATGAAGATTTCCCGGGCTTGGGGCCTGCTTCCGGTGAACCATAGGAGTCTCACACCTGCGTCCTGGAGTTCACGCACCCACGGCAGGCATCTAACTGGAAAACCCCAATCCAGCGCGATGTGAGAGTGAATTTTTTGAAGCGCCTTCACGAACTCAGACCGTGATGAGTCCCATTGAAGCTTTAGCTCCGGGTGGGGCCAGCCTCGTGGGTAGCACTCAAGGTCATAGTGGGCAAAGGAGTGCACGCGGGCGAGGTACTGTCCAAAGCTGCTCTTCCCGGTCGCAGGAATGCCTGAGAGGAGAAGAATACATCGGTCGGGAATCATGAAGTCAGTCACTTCCACAATCTTTCGCTCACCCGGAGCGGTGAAACTCCACGCCCTCACGGACGGGGAACTCTCGCTGGATTAGACCGTGCCAAGCGCCGGTGTCGACCGCTGGGTTAGGCTCTCGTCGCTTGGGCTACGAGTGAGGCATCTTGCCCCGGAGTCGTTCGTTCGCCACTTCAAAAGCTCGCATGGTGTCCTCTACGTCATAGGGGCGCTCTTCAAACGTGTTAGGATCCCATTCGCTGCGAGGCGTGGCAAAGAAATCTCCGCCATAAACGTGGATCGCCGCGGTAATCTGATCCAGTGGATTCGTAATAGCGTGAATAACCGCTGCGCCCAGCGGCGTCGCGTCCTTTGCGTGCAGCTCCTTGGTCCCGTGCTGCTCCAAGCCGTGCTCGGCACGGCGGTAGAAGGTGTTCTGCTCGCGACCTCCATAGATGCCGATGACGGCCCACATGCGATGATCGTGCGGTTTGAATTTCATCCAGGGTCCCCAGCACAAGTTGAGGATAGTCAAATCGTCTGCCCGGTAAATCGTCTCGACGCCGGCACGCCGCGGCTCTCCAAGGGCCCGCACTATCTGCGCGGGTTCGCTTACAGCTGTGGCTACCAGCTCCCGGATTGCAGCATGCGTGTCACGCTCCTTGAGCGCAGCGCGGCAATCTTCAACGAAGCGTCCTTTCTCGAACATTTCGGTTCCTCCTTTTCTCAAGAGGCTAACGTTTTGGGTGAGAGGCGCGCGTCTTTCGGCGTCCTTCTCAACCCAACGAGTTAGCCTGCCGCCCATGTTTTGCCAGGCATTGTTCGACGTTCAAACCATTATCACACGAGGTCTGTTTCCAATGGCGTCAGTCCAGACTTATCCCGTTTCTCCTTCGGTCTCGCATCATTTTCCCTCTCGTTGAACGAGCAAGAGA
>VBKE01000008.1:42136-65709 GCA_005879605.1 Deltaproteobacteria bacterium | reverse complement strand
TGTAGAGCGCGCCCTTTACGGCATTCGGCACGCCGGCAAACTGAATATAGCGGGGGTTACTCTGGGCGAAGGAAGACGCAGCCACAGCAAGGAACGCGTTAAGAAAAAGACCCATCGATAGCAGTCTGTGAGTCTTCATCATCGATCTCCTTGTCGTAAAATCGCTGTCGACGATAAGTTATTGAACCAAGCTGTCGTTGTAGTTGCTTTTCGGCACAAAGTTGAAGAAGTGACCCGACCCGCGGACGATACGCTGCGAGTGCGGGATACCTGCGGGGATATGGACGCCCACGGGACTTTCGGTAACGACCTCTTCATCGCCGATGATGAATTCGATGGTCAAACCCGTAAGGTCAGGACCTGGACCTATGGCGATGTGATAGGTGTCGCAGTTGTGCGTATGTTTCTCCACGTAGTTTGACTGCGTCGAGGAGACGCCCGAAACGCTGCGTACGACGGTGTAGAAACCTGCTTCTGGTCTTAGTTTAGCGTCGACGAAAACGTAACGAACACCGGGAGCGGCATCGGTGTGGTACTTAATCTCTGTGGTCGGCCGCACCTCCGGCTTGATGATATAGCCGGCGAACCTGTTTGCCTCTTGATTTCCTTTCGCGACGTCAGGCTGCTTATCGTGATGCGTATAGCCACGATTGCGGAACAAAACCGTGACTGTACCGGCGCCGCGGGTGACTTTGTATTCATGGACTGCGCCAGTGGGAATATAAACAGTCGCAGGCGAAAAGATCTTGTGAACCGTGCCTTCGAAGATGATTTGACCTTCAAGGCCGGTGAGATCGGGATGGTCGCCGATGAAATAGTAGAACTCATCCGTGTTGTGAAAATGGGGTACCTGGTAGTCGGGAACTTTTTCCGGCAGCTCCTTCGCTTCATGAATCGCGATATAGATGTCGGCATCGGGATGTGAGTCTCGATTGATGAAGATGTGCCGCTTGACCGGCAATTCAATCCGCTCACGGAGCGGCCGTTTTTCCTCGAAACGCCCGCCCACAACTCCGGGCCGTGCCTTAACGATGTATTTCGAAATGTCCATAAATCTCCGTCGATTATCTATACCCGATGAGCTCGTGGTACTGCTTAAGCCGCTTTTTGTAAATGGGCCCTAGGCTCTCCCTGGTGACAATGTACTTAGGATAGTCGAGCCTTTCATATTTCGACTTGAGGCCTTTTCTCACCGGGTCGCGGCCGAGTTTTTGCCCTATAAGTGTCTGAGCCTCTTCGGAAATGATCCAGTCGAGAAAAAGAATGGCTGCGTGCGGATGCGGCGCATGCTTGGCTAAGAATACGACCCGCGGCTTGCTGAATACAGGTTCCATCAAGAGAAAGTCCACCGGCGCGCCCTGAGCTTTCATCTCAGCTATTCGGTAACCGTTGAGGTACGGCGCGATGCCGAACTCGCCAGCGCCCAAAAGTTGGGCCGAGAGTGTTTTACCGATGCGCAAATCAGGCTGCAGCATGCTCAGCTGTCTCATGAAAGCGATGGCCTTTTTTTCTCCCCAATATCCGGCCAAGCTATCGAACCAATCAACATCATCCGGATCGACGTGCAATCTGCCCTTCCAGCGCCGGTCGGCTAGCTCTTCGTATTTCTTTGGCAGCTCCTCCTTGCTTACCATTTTAGTGTTGTAAGCAACCACGATGACAAGGTGATAGGCGCCGGTCGATAGACCTTTGTCATCCATCATCTCCTTGCGCACGGCCACCCGGTTGGGTGACAAGTAGGGTTCGATCAACCCCACTTGCGATATTTCGAAGATGGTTTCGGGAGGTTGATTGGAGACGTCCACTTCATATCTTCCAGCGCGCGCCTCCCCAAGAATTCTTCCAACAAGAGCGGTCGTACCAGCGCGCTGCAGCTCGGTCGACAGAAACGGATAACGATGCCGGAACGCAGCTAGAACCTCGGTGCCATGGTCCTGGGCCATTGTGGAATAGAGCGTAAATGTCCCTTCCTTTTTAGCTCCCTCTTCTAAAAAAGACTGCCGGTCAGAACTGGGGACGATCTTCAGTTTCGTCACCACCTCGCTCGCGGTCGCGCCCCAAACCAAATTGTCACTTTCGACCGCTTCCCCCGTAATGAAACCAGATCGGCTTATAGTGGTAGCCGCAATGAAGATAAATAAGAGCGCCCTTGTCATACATTCTATCTCCGTTTTTTCTCACGAAAGTAACGGGCTTCCAGCTTAGTTAACTCCGTCATCCCGGTCGCGTCCCAATTCCAGGCCTTGCCACCCGTAAATGGCGTGTCTGGATTTTTTTCAAGGAACTCGAACCAGGCGCCGATTCCTCTGTCCTGGAACGTCTCCAGGAAAGACCAGGCGGAGGCCTTCAGCACGAGATCGGGAAGAAAAGTGTACCACGCGGCGTTGAGCTTCAAAGCTCTGTGCTCCTCCAAAGTCAAAGCCCGGGGGAGTTGTCCCTTCATTGCGGAAAAAGGACCCTTGACGGCTTTCCGCGCCCGCTCGATCTCTTGAACCGAATGGGGCGCTTCGAACTGGACCCAATCGACACCAGCCTTCGTTTCGTAGAGACGAAGCCGCTTCAGCGTTTCCGCCATGCCCCCGTTCACAGCGTTCCGAGCATAACACTGGGCCATGATCACAAAATCGGGATCGATCTCGTTTTTTGCGTCCACCGCCGCCCGGTAGCGCGCGATGGCTTCCTCACGGGAAACGATGGAGATGCCGGCAGACAGCGTGCGCCGCTTTTGCTCCAACGGCTGGTCGTCGAGGCGGAGACCCGCGAGGCCTGCTTCAATAGACTCCCGCGCCAGCCGGCGCACGGCCATGATGCCGCCGTGGCCGGTGTCGCCGTCGAGAATCACGGGAATTTTCACGCTGCGCGCGATCCACTTGGCGATGGCGACGCATTCCGTCATCGAGAGAATGCCGAGATCCGGGAGCCCGGTGTAATTGCCACCGGTGATACTCGTGCCGACGAAGCAGGCCTCCACCCCATTGGCTTCCATGATCTTCGCGTGAAAAGCGTTAGGCGCGCCGAGAACGGCGAGAACCTTATTTTTTCGGCGCAACAGTTGCCGTAATTTGGTGGAGGGTCTCATTCAGAATAGCGCCGGTAAAAGCTGACCGCGTTGTTCCATAAGAGCTTGCGGAGATCGTCTTCTGCTAGCTGCCACCTCATGACGGTCTCAACCGAAACTGGAAACCAGCTCTCGCCGTGGGGGTAATCCGATCCAAACATGAGGATATCGGGACCAAGTAGATCGATCACGCTCTTGGTGATGGCCGCGCCTTCTGAGACTTCGATGCTCTGAAAGTAGCGGCCTCCCGTCACATATTTACGAATTGATTCTTTCAGCGGCGGCAAAGCTTCAGGACAGAGCTTGGTATGCTCCTCCAAGCGATTGACCCATGAAGGCAACCAACCGTGACCGGCTTCCAGAGTTCCGACTCTTATCTTGGGATAGCGATCCATAATGCCAGCGCCGATGATAGCAGCCATATTGCGTTGGCCGCACCAAGGATGGGCCGCCGATCTTTGCAACCAGAGGTTGTCCCAAGAATCTAAACCGCCAGGGGCATAGGGAGGCATGACCGTGAAAGTGTGCAGCGCGATGGACAGATCATAATCGGCCGCCGCTTGCCAAATCGGTTCGAGATCCGGATGGTCCAGGGGAAACTGGTACGGAGCATAAACGAAGATCGCCAACGGCCACGACTCCTTCGCGCAGCGGTGCAGTTCAGCCAGCGATGCTTTGATGTCTCTGGCCTGTATGAGGATGACACCATTGAGACGGCTGGGAGATGCGGAACAATAGTCCGCCATCCAGCGATGATAGGCTTGATAAATGGCCGCCTCCAAACTCACGTCGTCGATTGTCGTCCAGGCGCCAAACCAACCGGATGGAAGCATGAGATTCACATCGATGCCTTCGCTATCCATGTCTTTGATGCGCACCGCCGGATCGCGCTCGCAAAGCGGATCGGGCTTGCCGTGCTGATGCCTCTTGTAACCGCTCATATACTCTTTGTTTTCAGGGGCGTCCTCGGCGGCGGCTCCGAGCCGGCGCTTATAATGGCGTGTGCCCATAAGATAAGTGACTGCCCCTTCTTTGTTCGTGGCCTTGTACCGATCAAATTGGTTCAGCTTTGCCCGCATATCTACGTCGAGATACGGTTCGAGCAAATCCGCATCGGGCCTCACGTGAGTGTCGGCGTCAAAAATCTTGAACCCATTGCGAGCCATTGAACTCTCCTCCGACAAAATGCTTCTTCATCAGAGACCAAACCATTAATTGCAAAAATCGCTTAAGTCAATGACATTTCAGCAGGAACTCGGTGTCACCATGGCGCTCCGATTCTTGACAACCCCCTATGAACGTGATTTTTTTCTAATTTCTGCATGGGAATGGAGGAATCGTATGGCGAAGTTGCTCGTAGCCAGTGAATTTTTGGACTCGGAAAGTAAAGAAACAACCTCAGTTCGCAACCCGGCCACGGGCGAAGAGGTGGACACCGTACCCAAGGGAACCGTTAACGACATCCGTCGCGCCATCGACGTAGCTCAAGCCGTTCTCAAGAAATGGTCGGCCATGGCCCCATCTAAACGCGGAGCGATATTGCTCCAAGCCGGCCACCTTATTCTTCAACAAGAAAAAGAGTTGGCAAATCTTTTGACCTGCGAACAAGGCAAACCGCTTCGCGAGTCGATTTTGGAAATCCGGCGCTTTGTCCATACCTTGGATCATTACGGGGGAATGGCGAAAAGTCTTCGGACCGGCGCGGTCGTTCTTGATAACGGTCGCCACGGCCTGGTCCTGCGCAAGCCTCTGGGCGTCTGTGGCGCGATTGTGCCGTGGAACTTTCCCGTTTCACTGATGGGTAACAAACTGGGTCCGGCTTTGTTGGCCGGCAATACCGTCGTCGTCAAACCGGCGGGCACGACTCCACTAACTGATATCCGCTGCTGCGAATTGATCGACAAAGCGATTCAAGACGCGGGCGGACCTAAAGGGGTTCTCAACGTTATCACCGGTCCCGGAAGCGTCGTCGGTGAAGAGCTGCTCGTCAATCCCACCGTGCGGAAGATTGGTTTCACCGGCGCGACGGATACCGGAAGACGGGTCATGCAGTCCGCGGCTAAAGATTTCAAGCACGTGACATTGGAACTCGGCGGCAGCGATCCGATGATCGTTTGCGACGACGCGGACATGGACCGCGCCGTGAGCGCCGCCTCCGTCGGCCGCTTTTTCAACTGCGGCCAGGCTTGCTTGGCCGTAAAACGGCTCTATCTATTCGATAACATCGCTGACGCCTTCATGGAAAAGCTGGTGGAAAAAGCAAAGAAAATCAGCGTCGGCAACGGATTAAAACCCGGAACATTGATGGGCCCGCTCCACACCAAAGAGCAGCGGCAAGAAGTGGAAGAGCAGGTAGAGGACGCCGTGAAACGCGGGGCGAAAGTGCTATTCGGCGCCCAAAGACTCAAGGGCGACGAGTATGACAAAGGTTTTTACCTGCAGCCGACGTTGGTGGCTGACGTTGATCCGGCGTCTCGCATGTTGCACGAAGAGGTCTTCGGTCCGGCGCTGCCGATCGTTCGCGTCAAGAACCTTGACCACGCCATCGAGCAGGCGAACAACTCCATTTTCGGTTTGGGTTCCTCCATCTGGACCCGTGACATCAACCGCGCCATGGCCGGCGCCGAACGCATCGAGGCGGGGTATACCTGGATCAACTCTGCGCAAATCATCTACGACGAGCTGCCATTCGGCGGCGTGAAACAGAGCGGTCTCGGCAAGGAGCACGGCGAAGAGGCCATCGAGCACTACACTGACTCCAAGTCAGTCGTGATCGCCACCGAGACTCAATCCGAGGCCAGCGCTGGAGAATAAACCGTGTTCGTGATCGTTCTTGGATTTCATCTCTGGGTTTTTACGCGCACGAGCCTTGATCACGAGGGACGATGAGATGAACCTCGCACTGCCTGATACTTACAATGCCGCTACCACTTTCGTCGACGAGAACATCGCCGCGGGTCGGGGTAAACGCACGGCGATTTACTACCAGGACGAAAAGTTCACTTACCAAGACGTCTTTGAAAAAGTAAACCGCACCGGCAACGCCCTGAAAGAACTCGGTGTCGAAATCGAGCAGAGGGTATTGCTGGCTCTGCCTGATTGCCCTGAATTTGCCTTTAGCTTCTTCGGCGCCATAAAGATCGGCGCCGTCCCCATTCCCACGAATCCTTGGATGTCCGCCAATGACTATGAGTATCTAATCAACGACAGCAGGGCGCGCGCCATTGTCGTTCATGAATCGGTTCTTCCCGAAGTCGACAAGATCAACACTCGATTCCTGAAACATATGATCGTCGTCGGCAAGTCCACAGGAAAAGCTCTCTCCTACGAGAGTTTGATCGCCAAAGCATCTGATAAACTCGCGGCCGAGGCTACAAACAGCGACGACGTCTGCTTCTGGGGTTACACGTCAGGAAGCACCGGCTCCCCGAAAGGTGCCGTCCATCTTCAGCACGACATGATTACGATCACCGATCTGTTCGTAAAGCCCGTCCTTGGAATGAACGAAAACGATATCTGCTTTTCTGCATCGAAACTCTTCTTCGCCTACGGCCTGGGCAATTCTCTTTATTTTCCTTTCCGCTTCGGGGCATCCACGGTCCTCTGGCCCGACCGGCCCGACCCGGAAAAGATTCTCCAGGTGATCGATAAGTATCACCCGACTTTTTTCTTCTCCGTACCGACGCTTTATGCGCGCCTGCTTCGGGTGGAAAAGAAATACGACCTGAGTTCGCTGAGAATCTGCCTTTCTTCCGGGGAGCCTCTTCCTCCAGCCCTGTTTCATCAGTGGATGGATAGATTCGGGGTAGAGCTTCTCGATGTCGTCGGCTCGACGGAGGCCACGCATGATTTCCTCGCCAACCGGCCCGGTCGGGCCAAGCCCGGCAGCAGCGGCGAAGTGACACCGGCATTCGAGGCCAAAATCGTCGATGAGGAAGGGCGCGAAGTTCCCATCGGCGAAGTCGGCAATCTGATGGTCAAAGGCGATGCGAACGCACCGTACTATTGGAACAAACACGAACAGACCAAGCGAATGATGCAGGGCGGGTGGCTGAAGACCGGCGATACCTATTACCGCGATGCCGAGGGATATTATTGGTATTGCGGCCGCTCGGACGACATGCTCAAAGTGGGCGGCCTGTGGGTCTCTCCCATCGAAATCGAGAATACTTTAATGGAGCATCCATCGGTTCTAGAAGCCGCAGTGATAGGCGATCAGGATGCGGATGGGCTCATCAAGCCAAAAGCATACGTCCTGCTAAAGAGCGAGTTTAAAGCGACCGACGAGTTAAGAATCGAGCTTCAGTCCCAAGTCAAAAGCAAACTCGCGCCGTATAAATACCCACGCTGGGTCGAATTTGTCGACGACCTGCCGAAGACCGTCACGGGAAAAATTCAAAGATTCAGACTACGCGCACGCTGATCGTTGCAATTTCCCACAACCAAGGAGACTCCATGGCTAGCATCAAAGAGCTTAAAGAAACATTGGCCTATTCATGCAATATCCTCGCGAATGAGGGACATTGGGACAACATCCTAGGCCACGTCTCCGTGCGAATTCCGGGGCAGGATCGAATCCTCATGAAGCCCCACAGCTTCGGCTTCGAGGAGATTCGGCCGCAACATATCATTGTCGTCGATTTGAACGGCAAGAAAGTCGAAGGGAAGTACGAGCGGCATTCGGAGGTGTTCATTCACACGGAGATCTACAAAGCGCGCCCGGATGTGAATTGCGTGGTCCACTCCCATCCGCCCTACGCCACCGCCTTCGGCGCACTGCGCCAGCCGCTCCGGCCCATCAGTCACGAAGGTGTTATTTTTAACGCAGGCTTGCCCTTGTTCGACCGCACGACGGCGCTGATTCGCACGCCGGAGCTTGGCCGGGAAGTGGCCGAGAGCCTCGGAAAGTGCCGTGGCATGCTAATGAAAAACCACGGCTCCACCGTAGTGGGTGAGAGTATCGAAGTGGCTACGCTTTATGCGGTTTTCTTAGAAAAGGCAGCGCGTATCCAACTGCTCGCTACCGCTTCCGGCGAGCCTTCTTGGACCAGCGACGAGGAGGCGAAGGTAAAGTATGAGCAGATTTACACGCCGCATCGATTAAGCTCCATGTGGGACTACTTCGTCCGCCGCGCCAAAAAATTTCGCGAGTCGATGTAGGGGCAGGTTCCCATACCTGCCCTGATTTGGGCAGCCACAGGGGGTCGCCCTTACTATTTGCCGCCCACCTTCTTGAAAAATCCCTCTTTTTCCAGCTCGGCGACGAAGCGCATATCCATGAAATCGTCGGGCTTCGCCGCCTTGGCCGCGGGATTGGTTTCAGCCAAGTCCGCGATAACCGCTTCCATTCCTTTGCGGCTCACGTACGGGGGAAACTCTAAATATTCACGGAATTGATTGTAAGTATCCTCCTGGATGTCAGGTTCCTTCACTTTGAGCTGATTCTGGATCATCTTCAGAGCCGCCGCTTTATTGGTCTTAAAGATTTGCACGCCTTCGGCATATGAACGGATGACCCGGCGGACGATATCCTCGTTGGCGCGTACGTATGAACGGCTCGCGCCGACTGCCACTGAGACATACTCAGGCCCTTCCTTGGCCAGGTTCATCAACTCGTTGAAGCCGGCTTTGCGCGCCCGGCTGTTCGTCGGCGGAGAAACGACGCCGGCATCGATCTGACCAGCCGTCAAAGCAGTGAAGATGTTCGGCACTTCCATCAACGGTAAAATTTGATAATCCGCCGATTTCAAACCAGCCTGGCCCAGGGCGTAAAGCGCGGAAGTGTGAGTGGACGAGCCGACCCGGGTGATGCCGATCTTTTTTCCCTTAAGATCGTTGATTCTTTTGATCTCAGGCTTCGCCATGAGCGAAAAAACCATGCGATTCGTGGCACCTGCGACCATTGCCAGGTTCGCTCCTTTGAGATTCGCCTGGGCTTCGTTGTTCCCGTCCATGAAAGAAAAGGCGATCTCGCCAGCCAAAATCGCTTGGATGGCTCGGGAGCTAGATGGGATATGAATCAACTCAATGTCCAGACCGTTTTTCTTGAAGAGCCCTTCCTGTTGTGCCAGAAACATGCCGCTTTGCGCTCCGGTTACGGCCGTCCAGTTGATGCGCGTCTTCTGCGCCAAGGCGGGTGGCGCTGTGAGTATCGCGAGAAATAAAACCAGAAATCTTAGCGATAGCTGCTTCATTTGAAAAACCTCCTAAGAAAAGCCCTCAAATATTATTTATCATAGTTAACGGATTGGCAAAGTGCCTTCGCCGTGTTAGATAGGCCGCATGAGCAAGAAAATTCATTTGACATTGGCTACCGGCGATTACGAGAGCATTCGCGCCCTTAAAGAGGGAACCGTGAAACCCGACGGCATCGAGTTGACCGTCCTCACCGACATGACGTCTGATATTCGTCACTGGCGCATGATACGCAACCGCGAGTTCGACGCGGCAGAGCTATCGATGTCAAATTATTTGATGGCGAAATACATCGGCTTGCCCTTTGTCGCCATTCCGGTTTTTCTGCATCGCCGATTTCGCCATGGGTTTGTCTTTCTAAACACTGCCAAAGGCATTCGCAAACCGACCGACCTGATATTCGCGCCCTCCTGGAGCACGAATACCGGGTGCCGCACCGGCAGATCCAATGGTTTAAACAGGACGAAGAAGAGGTGGAGTGGACGCCGCCAGCCGACTTGAAGATTCAACGGATCGCACCGGGGAAGAACGTTGAAAAAATGCTCGTTGACGGCGAGCTCGATGCTCTGATTCACCCGGAAGTAATCCGGCCGATACTGCAAAAAGACGAGAGAGTCACTCGTCTGTTTCCGAACTACCGGGATCTCGAAATCGAATATTTCAAGCGCACCGGCATCTTCCCGATCATGCACACGACGGCGATTAAGCAAGAAGTGGTGGAAAAATACCCTTGGGTACCAATTAATCTGATGCAGGCCTTTGAACAGTCGAAAAAGGCCGCGTATAAGCGTATGGAAAACCCGAGGATTGTTTCGCTCGCTTGGTTTCGGTATTTTTTGGAAGAACAAGAGGAGATTCTTGGGGACGATCCCTGGGTGTATGGGCTCGGCGACGCGAATCGAAAAACACTGGAGGCCTTGATGCAGTATTCCCAAGAGCAAGGTTTGCTCGGAAGAAAAATGTCCCTTGACGAGCTGTTCATCAATACGGCTGCGCAGTCATGACCATGGAGACAGCGGTTATCGCCGGCGTCGGCCCAGGATTGGGTTCATCTCTTGCCCGCGCGTTCGCCCGAGAAGGCTATGCCGTTGCGCTTATCTCTCGGCGCAGTGAATCCAGCGAACCAGTTGCTGAGCAAATCCGCTCCGCCGGTGGCAAGGCTATTATCATTCCCGCGGACGTCACTCAGCGCCAGGCGGTGCTGAAGTCAGTAGAAAGGGTCAGCGCTGAACTGGGTTCCATCACTGCTCTGGCTTACAATGCCAGTGGCTATGGCCGCGGCGCTTTTTTGGAAATCGAACCGGAGCAAATTCGGCAATCTTTCGACGTCGGCGTCATGGGCGCCGTTCATTTAGCCCAAGCGATCATTCCGCAGATGCTCAACGCTGGTCACGGTTTTATTTCATTGACGGGTGCTACTGCGGCATTAAGGGGGCGTGCTGGTTTTGCTCCTTTGGCCATCGCCAAGTCCTCGTTGCGGATGCTCGGTCAATCCCTCGCTAGAGAAT
Organism: Deltaproteobacteria bacterium; assembly: GCA_005879605.1. Lineage (GTDB taxonomy): Bacteria > Desulfobacterota > Binatia > UBA9968 > UBA9968 > DP-1. The sequence continues at coordinate 54,948 of VBKE01000008.1, read as the reverse complement.
TTCATCCCAGGGGCATTCACGTCATTCACGTGATTGTCGACGGACAGATCGATACCCCAAAACTCCGGGCCCGGGACCCGCAGCGATCAGTTGAGTCTGTCATACCTCCTGACGCCATAGCCGCCGCGGTAATCCACACGCTGAAACAACCCCGCAACGCCTGGACGCACGAGATCGACGTCCGCCCTTACCTAGAGAGCTTCTAAGCTCCTTCTTTATAACATGTAGTGCGCCATCACAGCTGATTGATCTTCCCAGCGTATTGTCGTAGATTCGCGCGACGGTACTGTCAGTCACCGTAGTAGAACGACCGCACTAGATTTTACTTTTGCCCGACACTAGGCTGTGCTTTGTCTACGCGTATAGCCTAGCAATTCTTATCACGGGAGGCGCTATGGACAAGGCCAAGCTTATTCGGAACTCCTTAAGCGATCTGGGTCAGTTGATTATGCCCGGCGTCTATGACGCGCTCAGCGCCAAAATCGCCTCGCGCGCTGGCTTCGAGGTGATTTTCATTACTGGTTATAGTCTTTCGGCTACGCTTCTGGGTGAGCCGGACTTTGGTCTTCTTACACAAACAGAAGTGATCGACGCGGCACAGCGGATTTGCTCCGTTGTTGATACGCCGGTGATCGTCGATGCCGATACCGGCTATGGTAACGCCGTCAATGTGATAAGGACCGTTCAGGATCTAATTCGCGCCGGAGCTGCCGGTATGTTTTTAGAAGATCAGGTTTGGCCGAAAAGATGTGGCCACATGACAGGCAAACAAGTCATTCCTCTGGACGAACAGCTGAAGAAGCTCCGCGCCGCCATAGAAGCTAAAGGAGAGCATGATTTCTATATCGTCGCGCGCACGGACGCGCGCCAAGCGCTCGGTTTAGATGAGGCAATCAAACGTGGGATCGCCTTTAAAGAAACCGGGTGCGACGCGGTGTTTATTGAGGCGCCGGAGAGTAAAGAAGAAATGAAAGAGATTTCACGCCACGTGCCAGGGCCGCTTGTGGCGAACATGCTCGAGCGTGGTGTCACCCCTATTATGGCTCCACAAGAGTTACGAGATCTCGGCTTTGCGCTGATTGTTTGGCCCTTGGCCCCGATCTATACGGTGGCCAAATCTTTGCGGGAAGTTTACTCGACTCTGCGCCGAGATGGTTCTACGCTCGGGATTTTAGAGAGACTGATGCCTTTTAATGAGTTTAACGAGATCGTGGGCCTAGACGAAAAATATTCCCTTGATGCTCGGTACAAGAACTAATCCACAAAATAGGCGAGCGGTCATAATCTCATAGGCATGAGCACGTAGAGGTAGCCTTCTTTTCCTGTTTTTCGAATCACGCTCGGGCTGAGTTCATCTTTCAACTCGATATCAACCTCTCCTTCGCTGTCCAATACGGTAAGAACATCAAGGAGGTAGCGGGCATTAAAGCCGATCGAGATTGGCTTACCTTTATATTCTGCTTCAATCTCTTCCACCGCTTCACCGAGATCTGGATTATTGGCCGAGATCGAAACCTTGCCGTCGGCAAATTCCATCTTTATTCCCTTGTATCTTTCGCTAGACAAGATCGACACGCGTCTTAGGGCTTGTAAAAGTTCGTGGTGCTCGATCTTGGCGATGTTAGGGTTCCCCTTAGGGATAACTTTCGTGTAATCAGGGAAATCCCCATCAATGAGCCGCATGAACAGCTCAACCTTGTCTTTGATCACGAGTCCCATGTTTTCCCTAAAACCGATGGAGACAACTCCATCTTCACCGCTTTCTAATAATTTTTTCAGCTCAGATAAGCCTTTGCGCGGAACAATGACTCCCTTGGTTAATCCCAACGATCCCAGTACCCTCTCTTCAAAAGCGAGTCGATGACCATCCGTAGATACCATCCTGATTTTCCCGCCCTCGCTTTCTTCAACAAACACGCCGTTCAGACTATAGCGCGTTTCGTCGGTGGACACGGAGAAAATGGTTCTCTCGATCATTTCCCGGATAGTCGAAGCCGGCGTTGTCGACAGTCCTTTGCTGTCGATTTTCGGGAATTGGGGAAACTCGCGCGCGTCCATTCCAACAATCTTGAAGACTGACTTACCGCTTTTGATTTCGACCCAATCGTTCTCCAATCGTTTTAGTTGAACCTGTTCATTGGGAACTTCCCTGATGATTTCATACAGTTTTTTCGCATTGACGGTAACCGTGCCCTCTTTTGCAACTTCCCCGTCCACGTGACCCCTGACACCAACTTCCAAGTCGGTCGCCGTTAATCGGATCTCGCCTCTCTGACACTCGATTAACACGTTGGCCAAGATCGGCATGGTATTCCGACGCTCGACAATACTCTGCGTCCAATAAAGCGTAGCGAGAAGATCTCCCCGCTTAGCTTTAGTTTCCATGTGTCCTCCCACTGACTTCTAATTCTTTAATATATAAGTAATTAAGAAGTAATAGTAGGGGTTGTGGATAAAATAGAAAAGTCCAAATAGAGTAGATAATTTAATAGATTGGTCTGTGACTTAGTTCGATCATAATTGCTCTGTATTCAACCGAGGCAGCGAATTAGGGAGATTAATCCACATTCATCCACAGCTTAATCCTTAGATAATCACAGAAATACCCACAGCTATTTTTTGACGTTCAGGTTCCTCTCGAGCTTCTCGATGGTGGTCTGCATGTAGGGATCTTCTTTTAGTTTTCTTTCGACCGTCTTGGAAGCGTGAATCACCGTCGAGTGGTCGCGGCCGCCGAATTTGTCGCCGATCGCTGGGAAGGAGGTTTCCGTGTACTTACGGCAAAGATACATAGCGACCTGCCGTGGAATGGCAATATTCTTGGTCCTTCTCTTTGCCTTTAGGTCGCCCAGTTTGATGTTGTAGAAGTCGCAGATGGTTTTTTGGATGCCTTCTACTGTTATCTCGTGTTGAGGTCCTTTAAGTGTGTTGCGCAATACCTCTTTTGTTAGCTCCACCGTGATCTGTGTCTTTGTTAGGGATGCGAAGGCACCCAAGCGCGTTAACGAACCTTCCAGTTCCCTAACATTTGAGTCGATGTTCGTCGCTAGAAAAATCGCTACGTCATGGGGCAGCTGTATACCCTCGGCTTCGGCTTTTTTCTGCAGGATCGCGACGCGGGTCTCCATGTCCGGGGGTTGGATATCGGCGATCAAGCCCCATTCGAACCGGTTGCGGAGACGGTCCTCCAAGCCAGGAATCTCCTTGGGGAACTTATCCGAAGTTATGACGATCTGCTTGTGCGACTCGTAAAGTGAGTTGAAGGTATGAAAAAACTCTTCCTGGGTCCGTTCTTTGCCGGCGATGAATTGGACGTCATCGAGGATCAAGATATCTATATTCCTAAATTTCGTCTTAAACTCATCCATCTTGTCTCGTCGAAGTGAGCCTATAAGCTCGTTCATAAATGACTCAGAACTGAGATAATAGACTTTTAACCCAGGACGTTTAGCGGCTCCTTTGTGACCGATCGCGTTAACCAGATGAGTCTTGCCAAGGCCCACACCGCCGTAAATGAATAAGGGGTTGTAACTCTCACCTGGTTGGCTTGCGACCGCCACAGACGCCGCGTGAGCGAATTGATTGCTGGCGCCGACGACGAAGTTCTCGAAAGTGTACCGGGGAATGAGATTATTCACCCGCTGCGGTTTTTCTCTCTCCCTCTCTTCTTTTCGTTCGGTTTTTTCGCCCGTCTTAGTTTGTAAATATTGGTTAACGTTAAGACAAACTTTTACTTCTTGATGCGCGAGCGAACTTAGCACGTCCTCAATTTGACGCAGGAAATGCTCCGTCAGCCAATCGCGAAAAAACTTATTTGGAACGGCCAGGCGAACCTCGTTCTTGGCGCGTGAATCAAAATGAATCGGTTTTATCCACGTCTCAAAATTCTGTTTGCCGAGCCGCTTTCCGATTTCACCAAGGGCTTCTTGCCACAAATCATCCATGATGGCACCGATAACCTATTTAATTATCAAGAGAAACTGACAAATAACTTACAAACAATTTTATCCACAGCTGTGGATAACTCAAAAAGCCTTCACTAATTAGTTGCTTAGAGAGCGTTGAGAACACGAATATCAAGATCGGCATTGGGCTATATTATTGAGTCATTAAAGAGGCCGCCAGAAAATTACGATGCTGTTCTTCCCCGTGCGCATCAATCACGACGCAAGGATTGCTCCGGCGCAAGTCAGAAGAAAAATTCATAATCCTTTTCAATTTTCTTTGCAAGAAAAAAATGCAATAAAAATTTTTTATCTTCGCTCGATTCTTTTCATTTACCTTGACACACTACTGACGCAGTGCTACGAGGACTCACCCATGCCCAGGAATAAATCCAAAACGCTTTACCAACGCGCCAGAAAGAAAATTCCTGGCGGCGTTAACAGCCCAGTCCGAGCATGGCAATCGGTCGGCGGTACTCCCGCGTTCATCGCGCGAGGTAAACGCGCGTACCTCTTTGACACCGAAGGAAGAAAATACATCGATTTCGTTGCCTCATGGGGACCCCTCATTTTGGGACACGCGCATCCGAAAATCGTCCAGCAAATAAAAAAAACCGCGGCGCGGGGAACAACCTTCGGTGCGCCAACGGAAGGCGAAGTAGAGTTGGCCGAACTTGTTTGCCGTTTAGTACCCTCTATCGAAGCGGTCCGATTGGTGAGCTCCGGAACCGAGGCGACCATGAGCGCCGTACGCCTGGCCAGAGCTTGTACCGGGCGAACAAAAATCATCAAGTTCGACGGCTGTTACCACGGTCATGCAGATGGGCTGTTAGTAAAAGCCGGCTCAGGGATCGCTGCGCTGGGGCTGCCTGACAGCCCAGGGGTGCCGCCGGGCTTCGCTCGAGAAACTCTCGTGGCGAGATTCAACGACCCCGCGTCGCTGGAGGGTTTGTTCGACAGACACGGAAAAAATATCGCGGCTGTTATTGTAGAACCCGTCTGCGGCAACATGGGAGTGATTCCGCCGGCGCCAGGATTTCTCGACGCAATGAGAAAAGTCGCGCACGCTTATGGCGCGCTTTTGATATACGACGAAGTCATCACGGGTTTCCGCGTAGCTCTCGGCGGTGCCCAACAGCTTTATAAACTCCAGCCGGATCTTACCTGCTTGGGAAAAATCTTGGGCGGCGGGCTTTCTCTGGCGGCTTTCGGCGGGCGGCGGGAGATTATGAATCTTCTGGCCCCCGAAGGACCAGTGTATCAAGCTGGCACGCTTTCCGGCAATCCGATAGCAGTCGCTGCCGGATTGGCAGTCCTGAGGCTATTATCCCGCCGCGGCACATACAGCGCTTTGGAAGATCTAGGGAGAAAAATGGAAGAGGGATACCGCGCGGTTTTGCGCCAGTATGGAATTCATGGAACCGTGAATCGGGTTGGCTCCATGATGACGATTTTCTTCGGCGTGGACCGCGTCCAAAGCGCGGCCGACGCGCGCCGCGGTGATTGCGCGCAGTTTGCGCGGTATTTTCACGGCATGCTCAGACGGGGCGTCTATTGGCCGCCTTCCCAATTTGAGGCGGCCTTTGTCTCCTTGAGCCATTTGGAAAAGGACATCGCGAAAACGTTGCAAGCATTCTCCGCTTGGGCAAGAGAAGAGAGGCGTCGTTAGGTTGACGCTTAGCAAATTTCTTGGTAGACGAGTTTGGGAGTGAGGCCAGAAGCGGACCCTTCGGAAGATAGGGCAGATCAAAGCAATTCTCGCTTCGTCAGGATCGCCAAGTACGCGGCCATCGGCCTTCAATTTCCCAGCACCATCATCGGCGGTTTAGTGTTGGGATACCTGGTGGACAAATTCCTCGGTACGTCCCCCTGGGGTGTGACTATTTTAACCTTTGTCGCTTTTGCTGGCGCCGTCGCGCAGCTAATCCACTGGGTCCGGCGCTTCGGCAACGAGAAATGATGCGTAGCGTATACCGTATCGAGCTGTGGCACGTAATCCTCCTCGGGGTTTTGTTCGCCAGTCTTATGCCTTTGAGCCTTTTGGAGCCGCGCGCTTTTTTTCTCGGCGGGGTGTTCGTGGCGGTCAATTTTTTTTTGTTGGCCCTAGGCGTGCGCTGGGTGTTAACACCGTTAGGGGATCACGGCAGGGTCTGGATGGGAGTTGCGTTCTTGCTTTTGAAATTTGTCATGTTTCTCGGGTTGCTCTCCTTACTCTTTTTTCATTTTGAGTTTTTCGTGCTCTCTTTCGCCCTGGGCTTTTCAACGCTGCTGCTTGCTATCATCTGCGAGGGATTCTATTTCTGTGTAAGGCGGAGTCCCTAATGGAGCATCCTTTCAGCTGGTATGCTCTTTTGCCCTACCCTTTGACCGTGCTGCCGGAGCATTCATTTACCGCGTCAGTGGTGACGCTACTGCTCGTACTAGTGGCGCTTGTCGCCCGGGGCGCGCTTTCGCGAAGCTCCGATCCGGTGATTCCCGACACGAGCATCAGCGTGAAAAATGTGCTGGAGCTGTTGATCGGGATCGTGGTCTCGCTCACCGATGGGGTCATGGGAAAAAAGGGCCGCAAGTATGTTCCCCTGTTCGGGAGTTTTTTTCTGTTCATTCTTTTTGCCAACCTGATCGGATTGGTGCCGGGATTTTCTCCGCCGACGAGCAATCTCAATACCACGGTCGGCTTGGCGCTGGTTTCTTTTGCGGCGTACAATTGTTTTGGTTTCAAGGCCAACGGCTTGGGCTACATCAAGCAATTCATTGGGCCGATGCACTCTCTGCCACCGACGAGGAACTGGCTGATGGGGCTGCTTTTTGTGCCGGTCTTGCTACTCTCAGTTGTGTTTTTCTTCATCCTTGAGGGCTCCTCCCATCTGTTTCGGCCGGTCTCGCTCTCCCTCCGGTTATTCGGCAACATGTTCGGCGACCATCAGGTGCTTGAGGCGTTCATAGATTTGACCAAATTAGTCGTGCCGGTGCTGTTTTACATTCTCGGCGCGTTGGTGTCGGTCATCCAGGCGTTTGTGTTCACGGTGTTGAGCGTGGTCTATGTGGCTTTGGCTATCAGTCATGAACATTAGCGGGCGATCGAAGCGGAGAGGTAGAGGAGAGAGGAGAGGCAAAAGGTCGCAGCGCTGGAAAGGAGGAACAGGATGAGAAAGCTACTTCTATCTGCAGCAACGTTCGCGCTGGCGGGGTTTCAGCCCGCGTTGTCCATGGCAGCTGAGGCAGCCGGGGCAGCCTCGGCGGATGCGACGACCCGGGGGGCGGTTGCTATTGGGGCCGGTCTGGCTATAGGCGTTGCCGCCTTCGGCGCTGCCTTGGGCCAGGGACGCGTCGGCGCCTCGGCAATGGAGAGCATCGGCCGCAATCCCAACGCCGCAGATAAAATCTTTCTGCCGCTGATTCTAGGTCTCGCCTTTATCGAGGCGTTGGCCCTCTACGGCTTCGTGATCGCGTTTCTCTTGCAGGGCAAGATCTAACTGCGGGATAGAAAAACAGAAAAAAGGGGCGGGGGGAGCATTCTCCTCGCCCCTTTTAGTTGCTCGGCAACTCTACATTATGAAGGTGGACTTGAGTGTATCGCAGAAGCTCATCAAGCGTGTGGAGCTTGTAGGGTTTTAAGTAAAAGATGTCTTTAATCCCAGTATTGACCAGAACCTTCAGGCAGTGAATGCAAGGGGTGTGAGTGATGTAAATGGCGCCGTCTTTGATACTGGACCCGTTTTTCGCCGCCTGCGCGATGGCATTCATCTCCGCGTGGATGGTGCGAAAACAGTTTTGCTCTGTTTCGCCATTCGGCGTCTTAGATTCGTAGATAAGGCATCCCACGTCCGTACAGTGAGGCATCCCAGCGGGAGCGCCGTTATAGCCGGTTGCTAGTATATTCTTATCGCGGACGATCACGGCGCCGACCTTGGCCCGCATGCACGTGGAGCGCTCGGCCACCTGTTGCGTTATGGTCATGAAGTATTGGTCCCAACTCAGCCGCTCGGTCATAGGAGGCCCTCCGTTTAGTTTGACTTTTTATTGACGGAGACCTGCACCTTGTCTCCGATTTTTGCCTGACAACGCCGCTGGGCACTGTCCCTATAGAAGGCGATTTCTACTAATCCCCAGCTGTTGATAAGAGCGATGCAACGACCGTTCTCGCCGGCGGCATAGCTCCGCGCTAGTCCTTGAATAGTGATGTCGCCCAGAGTGACCGACAGATTTTCTCTTTGCAATGCCGCCAAGTCTTGTTCTTGAATATTGGTGAAGAGATTACCAAAGCCGTCGATGTAGACAATCTCTCCTTCGATGCGGCCCTGCGACTTCACTAGCTTAGGCCAATCTAGGCGAACAAAGTTATCGATGGGCTCGCCGAGGGCAGCGGGGTCGATGCCGAGAGAGAGATGGGCAGCCACTGGCGAGAATATATCACGCCCATGAAAAGTCGCGCTGGTGGGCTGTAGATGGTAAATCGTGTTGGACAGCTGAATCACCGTATCCGGTTGTTTGTCCGTCAAGGTCAAACTCAAGACGCCGTTGTCAGGCCCGATAAAATATTGTCCGTCGGACTCGATCAAAAGCGCATGTCGGGTGCTTCCCACGCCCGGGTCCACCACGGCAACATGGATCGCGCCGCGACGAAAGTAAGGGACGGAGTGGCGCAAGACGAGCGCGGCGGCCATTATATCCTGCGGTGGAATGCCGTGACTCAAGTCCACGACTTGAACGTTGGGATTGATCCCGGCGATGACGCCTTTCATGATTCCCACGAAAGGGTCTTTGTAGCCGAAGTCGGTCGTTAAGGTAATGATCATAGAGTTGTGTCCAATGTCAGACGAATTTAACGGAAAACTCGTAACCGGTAAACAGTGCCGTTACGAGCTGACTTTTTACCGTCTCGGCATGCCGCGCATTTTTTTTCATTAGGCAATTGGTCCATTATGGGATAAGAAAGCAAGTTGTTTTGACCTTTGACAAGGGAGCCCGCCGATTCGCATCTTTCGCCCACTACGCTACAAAAATTACGCCCTTTTTGGCAGCAGCGACTTCATCGCCTCCATTGGCCAGTTCGTTCGCGAGATCGCGCTCTATTGGCTCGCCTATGAAATGACCGGCTCCGCTATGGCGCTCGGGATTCTGGGTCTTTGCGAAGCGACGCCGCGGCTTGCACTGAGCGTCGTGGGAGGCGTCATTGTCGATCGCTATGACCGGCTGCCCCTATTAACGGCCATTCAGTTCCTATGCGCTGTGCCCGTATTCGCCATGGTGGCGCTCTATTTTATCGGCGTGCTGCAGTTCTGGCACATGGTAGTTCTCGAGACGCTGCTGTCGATCATTCGGAGCATGAATCCCACCGCCGGCCAGTCGCTGTTGCGTGACCTTGTGCCGGAGGAAGATCTGATGAGCGCCGTCGCTTTGTACTCTCTCGGTTTCAATTCCGCGCGCATCATTGGCCCGTCTCTCGGCGGTGTGCTCATGTTGTGGATCAATGTCGGCGGCTGCTTTATTTTCTATGGCGTGACTCTGCTGTTTTCGGGGTTTGAGTTGCTCCTGGTGCGGTTGGTAAATACGGCCAAACCCAGTGCGGGGTCGAACTGGCTCCGAGAGGTCAAAGAAGGCCTGAGCTATATTGGCGGCGCGCCGCTGGTTCTCTCGAGCACGCTCGCGGCCTATGCGCTGAGCACGTTTGTTGGGACGTATCAGCGTTTCCTGCCGGTCTTCGCGAAAGATATCCTTAATGTCGGACCGGATGGCTTGGGCGCGCTCATGGCTGCTTCCGGCGTGGGCGCCGTCTTATCACTGGTCTTCTTGGATGCCGCTGGCAAGCGGTGGAGGCGGGAGACGCTCCTATGGTTCAGCGCCAAAGCGACGCCTCTATTGCTCATTCTCTTCTGCGTCTCGCGTAACTTATGGCTGTCGGTGTTGCTGATGGGACTGCTCGGCGCGGCGCAGATACTCTTTCGCACGGTCAGTCGGCTGATCATTCAAGTGGAGGCACCGCGCGAGTTACTGGGCCGCGTCATCAGTGTTTTTCTAATGGACCAGGGCTTGAGATCAGTGGGTTCACTGATCATGGGCGCCTTTGCGACGATTTTCGGCGCCCCGGTGGGTCTCTCGTTGTGCTCGGTTTTATCGATCGTACTGACGACGGCGACTTTTTACCGATTTTTAGGCAAGCCAACCGGTCGGGGCAATTTAACGGCGTAAATGGGCGTGACCTTGGTTATAGCTCTTCCAGTACCGCGGCGAACAGAAGCGGCACCATGATCTCCATGTGGCCGGTTAGGTGATAGCCTTTGCCACTTTGCTGTGTCGGTCGCGATACCACGTTGGTCAGGGGCCGGTAATGGGCGAGGAAGTCTAGATTCACTGTGGTGAGGTTCTGCACGGGATGGCCCAGATTGCGCGCCAAGCTCACCGCCTTGAGAAAAACTTCGGGAAGCACCACGGCCGAGCCGAAGTTTAGGTAAACACCGCCTCCTAACGTCGCGACAATCGAGGTGAGCGTGCGAAAGTCTCTTAAGCTTCCGTCGCCAAGCGCCTTGCCATCGACTTTTGGATGCATGTGAATAATGTCGGTTCCGATGGCGATGTGAGATGTGATGGGAATCCCCCAGCGCGCCCCGGCGGCGAGAATACTCAATCGACGGTGCGGTAAACGAGCTTTGAGAATCGCTTGTCCGACCGCGGCACCGATGCCTAACTGTCTCCCTGAGCCTTCGCTGATCGCTTGATTTAGAAAAGCTCCGGTCTCTTCGCCCATGCCGAAGCTGCCGTCTTTCAGACTGGCTGCCACGTCCTCCGAAGTCTCGCCCATATAGGCCAGCTCGAAATCATGGATCACTCCGGCGCCGTTCAGCGCCACCGCGTTGATAATTCCCCGCTCCATGAAATCGATGATCAGTGGGCTCAATCCAACTTTAATCGGATGAGCGCCCATCCCCAGAAGAACCGTCTTGTTGGCGCGATGAACCCGGGCGATTTTGCGCGCGATCGCCTTCAAGCTCTGCGCCGCCAGGATGTTCGGTAGCCCTTGAATGAGCGAACGAACCCGCGCACCCTTTCGAACCGTCTTACCTAAGAGTAAAGATTGAACTTTGCTGAACCTTTTTTTGACCGGGTAGGTTCTGACCTTGGAGAAATTGAGCGGCCTGAAGGTTTTTTTCGGCATGAACGGAATCAGCAGCCGTTATTTGGCAGGGAAGAGCTTCTGGTCCACGATGTCGCAGATGACGTGGCCAACGAGAATGTGGGTTTCCTGGATGCGTGGACTATTTCGGCCTTCAGAGACCTTCAGTAAGAAATCGACTTTCCCGGCCATCTTCCCTCCGTTTCCACCGGTTAAGCCGATAGTCGTGATCTTGAGTTGTTTGCACACGTCGATGGCGACCAGGACGTTGGCTGAATTGCCGCTAGTAGAAATCGCCAGCGCGATGTCTCCCTCTTTTGCCAGCGCCCTCACTTGTTTGGCGAAGACTTCCTTGTAGTCGTCGTCGTTCGCAATGCTCGTCAGCGCTGAAGTGTCAGTGGTCAGGGCGATAGCGGGCAGGGGCGGTCTATCAATGAGGAAACGGTTAACGAACTCGGCGGCGATATGCTGCGCATCCGCGGCGCTACCTCCGTTGCCAAAGAGCAGGAGTTTGTTGCCTCTTTGGAAACAGGCAATGATTGCGTCGATGGCGCTTACGAGCGTGTCTATATTGTCGCCCAGAAAGGCCCGCTTCACACGAATGCTTTCGTCAAATGCTTGGGTAATGGCGTCCTTCATCAGCTTTTCTCGTAATGCTTCGCCATCTCGCTCTGCGCGCCTCGCCGCGCCAAGGCCTCTTCAAACCATTGACGCACGATGGGATCTTCGTCTTGGTATTCGATTTGGGCGCCGCCCTTTTTGCGGTCGACCGCACTCTGGTACTTCTTGCCGACGCCGTGAAATTTCTTGCTGCCGAAGGCGCGTAAGGCCAGATAGCGGGCCGGTTTGTCACCCGCGTTGAAGTGCTGGTGCCACCAGTTCTCCGGCGGGACGATCATACTGCCTTCATGCCAATCGTATTTCTTGATCCCCGACCCATCCGGCCAAACCAGAGAATAGCCCTCGCCGCTCAAGATGATCACGTGAGCGCCGGGTCCATGACGATGGGCTTTCTTATAGGTTCCCACCGGGAACTCCGAAATATGACAAGCGGTGCTGTTTTCCGACAGCTCGAATTTGATGTTGCTCCCGCCGGCGCCGCGCTCTTTGTATTCAAGCAATTTGAATGACCGCGCATCGGGCACGAAATTCGTCTCCCAAACGTTGCCGGCGAACTTGAGCCCTCGGTAGTCACCGGCATGCAAGGTCCCTTGGCCGTTGAAATAACCTTCGCGGGCGTCGAATCGATCCGTGAAGGTAAAATTGTTGTTAAATATGAAATCATGATTGTGCAGGAGATTGATCATGGTCGGCGCGGTGGTGACGGCCAGATAACGCGCCGGTTGGCTGCCGCTGCCGTTGAAGAGCTGATAGCAGGTATTTAATGGCGGCGAAAACAGCGAGCCTTTCTGCCACTCGAAAGTTTGCTTCCGATCTTCACGGTGCCAAACCGCGGCGGCTCCTTGGCCGTCGATAACATAGATCGTCTCTTCGAAGAGATGGCGCTGGGGCTTGAGACTCTTGCCGGGAGGGATCTCGCAAACATAGCAGTTATTCACCTGGCCAGCGCCTTCCATTTGGAGAAAGGCGCCGTAGCCGCCTTTGCGCTCCCACCATTCCAGTTTTATCTTTCGGATGTCCTCGACAAAGAAAGTCTTGATGACCGGAATCCCTTCGTCTTCCACCCATTTGTCGTAGCTGGTCTTGGCGCCATCGGCGAAGGTACGAGGTTCTTGCTGTGCTGATTTGGCCAC